>REED01000184.1 GCA_007695225.1 Gemmatimonadales bacterium | reverse complement strand
AATCCCGGCCGGTGATGGCCACCCTGGCCCCGGAGTCGATGAGCAGTCGTGCCGTCTCGTACCCGATCCCCAGCGTGCCACCAGTGATGAGAATTGTCGCGTCCTTGAGATCCATGGGTCCTCCATAGTTGGAATGTCGTAGGGGTTCAAATCAACCTTCAAACCTATACTGCATCGACCAGATCGGACATCCGACGGCGGGTGGCGTCGTAGGGTGGCGTCGTAGGGTGGCGTCGTAGGGTGGCGTCGTCGGGTGGGGTCTCGTAAAGGGTCCCCACATTGTCCCGCGCATATTCCGGGTTAGCTGTCCCAGGGACGCCCCCCGTCACCGCGGGGTGGGAGATCACGAACATCAGGGCGAACAGGACTCAGCTCCGGATGCCGAACTCCTGCGTCTGCTCCGGGATGGGCTGGTCCCGAAGGCCTCGAAGACCCGCCGAAGGGCCTCTCTACGGGATATGGGGGCCATCACCGGCCATGGATCTCCCTCCTGGGGCGAGTTCGCACACGAACGGGTCGCACACAAACGGTCGGATGGGAAGTCCGATGGTAGGGCGTCTCCCTCGGGAGCGCGACCGGGGTCCGCCTCGGTCTGGACCCTCCGGGACATCTCCGGGGGTAGACCCTCTTGCCCATGAAATCCGATTTGTCCCCTGTGACCAAGGAAGCGCCCAAATGAGCTGGACCGCTGTGAATCCCGCCACCGGCGAGACCCTCGAAGCGTATCCGGAGATGAGCGGGAAGGAAGTGGAGGAGATCCTGCAGGCCGCCCATCGGGCCCAGCGGTCGTGGCGCTCCACCCGGTTCCCCGAACGCGCCCGCACGCTGAGGCGGGCTGCCGAAATCCTTCGCGAACGATCGGAGGAATACGGCCGGCTCATGACGCGGGAGATGGGCAAGCCCCTCAAGGAAGCCCGGGGCGAGGTGGAGAAGTGCGCCTGGGTCTGCGAGTACTACGCCGATAATGGGGAGGAACAGCTCGCTCCCGAGCCGGTGGACACCCCGGAAACGGAAGCCTCCACCTACGTGGCCTTCCAGCCCATCGGTCTGGTCCTGGCCATCATGCCGTGGAACTTTCCCTTCTGGCAGGTCTTCCGCTTCGCCGCACCGAACCTCATGGCCGGAAACGGCGGGATCCTGAAGCATGCGTCCAGTGTGCCAGGGTGCGCCCTGGCCATCGAAGAGGTGCTACATGACGCGGGCTTTCCCCCCGAACTGTTCCGCTCGGTGATCGTGGACCGGGACCTCACCGGTCGGATCATCGAGCACCCGCTGGTGCGGGGGGTGACCCTCACCGGAAGCGTCGGGGCGGGGAAGGCGGTGGCCTCCCAGGCCGGGGGGGAACTCAAGAAGACGGTCATGGAGCTGGGGGGGAGCGACCCCTACATCATCCTGGAAGATGCAGATCTGGACGCGACGGTAGAGGCCTGCGTCACGAGCCGGATGATGAACTCCGGACAGAGCTGTATCGCGGCCAAGCGGTTCCTGGTGGTGGAGTCGCTCCGGGAGGAATTCGAGCGGCGCATGGTGGAGGGTATGAGCCGGGCTGTCATGGGAGATCCCATGGACGAAGAGACCACCCTGGGCCCCCAGGCCCGCCTCGATCTTCGCGACGAACTCCACCGGCAGGTCCGGGAGAGCGTCGAGGCGGGTGCCCGCCTCCTCCTGGGCGGCGAACCACCGGAGGGGCCCGGGGCCTTCTACCCCCCCACCGTCCTCACCGACGTGGAACCTGGAATGCCGGCCTACGACGAGGAGCTCTTCGGACCGGTGGCCAGCATCATCGAGGTCGGGGATGAGAGGGAGGCAATCCGGGTGGCCAACGACACGTCCTTCGGACTGGGCGGCGCCATCTTCACCGCCGACCGGGAGCGGGGCGAGCGACTGGCCGTGCATGAACTGGATGCCGGCGCCTGCTTCGTGAACGCCTTCGTGCGCTCGGACCCGCGCCTCCCCTTCGGAGGGGTGAAGGAAAGTGGATACGGCCGGGAGCTGTCCCTCTTCGGGATCCGGGAATTCGTGAACATCAAGACGGTCTGGGTGGAGTAGTCGGACGGACGAGAGAGGAAGTCCCGACGGGGGGGCGGGGTCACATACCACAGCGGCCCGGGGCTGCGGTGCGATGATCATCGAGGCCGAAGACGACCCCGGATCTGCGCCTCGAATGCTTCCAGGGCGTTGGGGCAGATCTGCAGGGCCTCCTTATACGACATCCACTGGTTCCTACGCCCCGTCCTCCTGGTTCCTACGCCCGGAGCGGAGATATCATCCGGGGTACGGAAGGGGATCGGGAAAAGAGTGCGCAGGCGGACTGAAGTGAAAATGGTCGATACGGAACGGGGAGATGGGATGACGCGAGATGCGCGGGAGATCCGACGAAAACGAGGGGCTGACGTGGCGAGGAAGCGTGAAGGGGTGTCCTTGGCGACGACGCGAGCGGGCACGTCCATTCCCGGGGAGCTGTCGCTACTTCGCGTGTCCGCCCTGGCCATGGGCCTCTGGACCCTTCTGGCCCTGGCGGCCTGCGGGGGTGCCCCTGAGGCGGAGGGGGCAGGGGAGACCGATTCGGACGCCCTGGACGCCCAGACCCAGGACGCGCCCGTCGTCCTCATCACCGGATCCACTGGCGGACTCGGACGGGAGGTCGCTCTCGAGATGGCCTCTCGCGGGGCTCACGTCATCGTCCACGGCCGGAGTGAGGAGCGGGGCCGGGAGGTGGTGGCCGAAATCGAGGCCGGGGGAGTGGGGACAGCCGAGTTCCATGCGGCGGATCTGGCCTCCCTGGACGCCGTCCGCGCCTTTGCCCAGGAGGTCCGTTCCCTCCACAGCCGGATCGACGTGCTGGTGAACAACGCCGGGATCTGGCTCGAGCCCGACCAGGGGCGTCTCCTCTCCGAGGATGGTCATGAGCTCCACTTCCAGGTGAACTACCTTTCCCACTTCCTCCTGACCCAGGAGCTCCTCCCCCTCGTCCAGGCGGCCGGCACCCCTGAAAGCCCGGCCCGGATCATCAACGTGTCCTCCGTCGCGCAGCGGCCCATCGATTTCGACGACGTGGGGATGGAGGAGGGGTACAGCGACGGTCGCGGCTACGCCCAGAGCAAGCTGGCGCAGATCCTCCACACCTTTGACCTGGCCGAGGAGCTGGAGGGCGAGCCCATCCTCGCCTTCGCCCTCCACCCGGCCACCATGATGGATACGGGGATGGTCCTCTCCCGGGGGGCCCAGGCCCGGGCCTCGGTGGATGAGGGGAGGGAGGCGGTGGTGAACCTCATCACCGCGCCGGGGCTCCAGAGCGGCCAGTACTTCAATGGGCTCACCCCGGCCCGGGCCCACGACCAGGCCTACGACGAAGAGGCCCGGGAGCGCCTCCGCGCCCTGAGCCTGAAGTGGATCGAGGAGGGGTGAGGAGGCGATGACGGAGAAGGTGACAGAGGTACAGATCTTCGGCACCGCGAAGTGCTCCGCCACCCGGAAGGCCCAGCGCTTCTTCAAGGAGCGTCGGGTGAGGATCCACTTCGTGGAATTGAAGGAGCGGCCGGCCTCCCCGGGTGAACTCCGCCGTTTCCAGCAGAAGTTCGGTACCGAGGCCCTCCTGGACCGGGAATCCAGGGCTTTCCGGGACCGCGGCCTCCACGCGGCTCATCTCAGTGACAAGCGGATCGCGGAGCTTCTGGTCGAGGATCCGCTCCTTTTGCGAACGCCGCTCGTCCGAGCCGGTGCCCGGCTGTCCATCGGCCTGGCGGACGACGTCTGGAAGGACTGGGTCTGATCCGCCGTCTGGACGCCGCCCCGTCGAGGTGTGATCGTCTGGAGGGTGGTTCCCCGAGGGGCTGGCTCGGCGGAACGGAATCCTCGACTCCCAGCGGGATCCCGGCGGCAGGAGGGTTGGACCATCGGCACATTCTTCCTTCTGGTGGCGGCCATCGTGTTCTTCGGCTACCGCCTCCTTGGCGAGGAGCATCGGAGCGCCCTTCGGCGGGCGGCACGTCCGGCGGTGATCCTGGGAGGGATCGGGTTCGCCATGGGGTTTCTGGCCCCCATCCTCCTCACTCCCGAGGCCAACCAGGGTCCCCTCCTGGGCATCTTCATCACTGGGCCCGGTGGGTTTGCCGTGGGACTCCTCTTCGGCATCGGCCGCGAGGTGGTCCGTCGACGGGCAGCCCTGTTGGTGGCCGGTCTCCTGGTCGGAGGCGGGTTGGGAGCGGACGCCCTCCCTCTCGCCGCCCCCCTATCTGCTCAGGGAGCCGGCGAGCTTCCTCGGGGTGAGTCCGTGATTTACCTCAATGAGGCGGACTCCGTCTATCTCACCGCCACCCTTTTCCTGCCTCCCGAAGGAGCGGGGGATGCGGATGCGACGCCCCATGCCGGGGTGGTCCTCCTCTCCATGGCGGGGACGGACCGGGTGGTGGACCGCCTCACGACCCTGGGCTTCGCCGTGCTCGTTCCCGTTCGTCGCGGCTTCGTGGCCGTGGAGCCTCTCCTCCGGGCCACCTATGGCGACCTGGCGGCGGATACGAGGGCGGGGCTGGTGTACCTGGGATCCCGACCCGAGGTGGACGGGGAGTCCCTCGTGCTCATGGCCCAGGCCGACGACGCTCCTCCGGCCATGCTGGCCTCGGCCGAGTTGGGCGGTGGGGTCCCCCTGGTGCTCCTGGCCCCCCCGGGATTCCCGGGCCGCGAACTCTTCCGCCTCGAGCAGCGTGGGGCGGCGGAACGGGGCGGGTACGGTCCTTCGGCCATGGAGGCCTTGGACCGGTACCTGGAGGAGATCGCAGACGCCATCCTGGGGGAGAGCACCTCCTTCCTTCGGGCCCAGCGTCTACGCGCCGTGATGGCCGAGTCCGACGTCCAGCTTCCCTTCAACGCCGCGTTCCCCAACGACCAGGATCAGGTCCACCATCTCTCCAGCTCCATCTGGCACGACCGCTTCGCCTTCCAGCCGGAAGAGGCCCTGGCGGCGTTGGAGGCTCCCACCCTGATCCTCATCGGGAACGAGGATCCCAACACACCCATCCTGGCGTACCTCGAGGCGGTCCGGCGAGGGTTGGCCGGCGCTCCTTCCACGGATGCCACCCTCTGCCTGGTCCCGGGAAGGACCCGGCATTCCTTCACCGCGGCAGGGGTGGATGTGATCGCAGCTTGGCTCGTGGAGCGGGTGGGATCCGGGGCCGGTCCAGGCGCGGGGCCCGGCCCGGATCCCGGGGACCCCCTGGCGGGTTGCCTGGAGGATCCGGAGGAGGGGTAACGCTGCGGGGTGTCCCATCCCCCCATCAGGCCCATCGGCCTCTCGCAAAGACGGCGGCCCCGGGGCACCCCGGGACCGCCGTCTCGCGTTTCACCTTTCCCCTCCGCCTCACCGCATCGCTGCGCTCAGGGCCCGGAGCTCGCCGGCAAGGAGGGCCTTCCGCCGGGCCTCGTCGCTCCGACGTCCGCTGGCCGCGGCGGCCAGGGCCTGGCTCTCCAGCTCGCCTGCGGTGGTTGCGAGGCGATCCAGCGCTCCATCCCGGGCGCCGGCCGCTGCACTCTCCGCCTGGGAGAGCTCCTGCCGGATCCGTTGGGCCAGGGCGCTGTCGATGTCACTGCCCCGGACCAGCTGGTCCAGGTAGGCACGGGCCACCACGTAGCTGGTGGGCCACTCCAGCTTCGGCTGGTGCTGGGCGTTGAACTCCTCCATCTGGACCAGCCGGGCGGCGTCGATCTCGTTCTGGGTGAGGTGCTCATTGGGGAGGAGTTCCAGCACGTCCAGTCCCCGCACCATCTCGGCGCCGTAGATGTAGCCGTTGTACCAGTAGGCCGACCAGTGGCCGCCGCCCTGCAACTCCGCTTCGTTCAGCGGACCCCGGTCGAAGAAGGCGATCTCGTGGGGATTCTGGGCGTCGGTGAAGTCGAAGACCGAGATCCCCCCCTGGTACCAGGACTGCACCTTGATGTCCCGCCCCGGGACCGGGATGAGGGACCCGTTGTGGGCCACGCAGTTCTCCATCTCGGTCTGGGGGACCGGGAGCTTGTAGTAGCTGGCCAGGCGAAGCTTTCCGCCTGTGATGGTGAAGATGGCGTTGGCTCCCCACTCCGGCGGGTCGATCTCCCGGCAGCGAGGTGCGCCGCCTCCGCCCCACTCGTCGGTGAAGATGACCGTGGTGCCGTCGTTGTTGAAGGTGGCCGAGTGCCAGTAGGCGAAGTTCGGGTCCACCACGTCGTCGATGCGCACCGGCTGCACCGGATCGGTGATGTCGAAGAGGATCCCGTTCCCGGAGCAGGCCCCTCCGGCGATCCCCGCGCCGGGGAAGGTGGTGATGTCGTGGCAAGCGGCGGTGCGGGAGGAGGTCTGCGTGCCTTCTCCATGGTCGCCACCGGACCAGAGCCCGGCGATGTCCCCGGTGACGGGGTCGGCGAAGACCCTGGGCTCGTTGACCACCCGGGCCTCATGGGGCGCCGCCAGGGGGACCTGGATCACCTCGATGCGGAAGAGGGAGGTGTTGGGATCCTCGTCGGGATCCAGGTCCGAGCAGCCCTCCAGCTCCTCGGCGGGGCGGGGAGCGCTGGTGCCGGAGACGTAGACGTAGACGTTCTCGGTGTCGCCGGGCCGGGTGACCAGGGTGTGGGTATGGGATCCCCGGCAGGTCTGGACCGCGGCGATCTGGGGAAGCTCGTCCAGATTCGTCATGTCGAAGATGCGGACCCCCCGGAAGCGCATCTCGCTCACCGGATCCTCCACCCCTTCGGTGCCGCAGTCCAGCCGTCCCGAGGCGGCCTGCACCGACTTGAAGAGGAGGTTCCCGAAGACGGACAGGTCGCCCTGGTTCCCCGGGCAGAGGACCGAGAGGCGCTCCACGGGGGTCCGGGGGTTGGAGACGTCGTAGACGTTGAAGCCGTTGTAGTTCCCCATGAAGACCAGGTCGCCGCTGAAGGCCAGGTCCGAGTTCGTGGAGAAGCCTTCGGGGCGGGGCACGTTTGAGATGAGCCGCAGGTTCCAAGCGGCCTCCTCGGCGTCATGCACGCCGCCGCGAAGCCCGATGCGGGGGTCGGAGGCGTCCCATTCCCAGACGGCCCCGTTCTGGGCGGTGGCGTCCCGGGTCGGGGCCTGGGCCTCCGTACCCTCGACGGGGAGCAAGGCGAGGATCATGGCCAGGGCGACCATGGGGAGAAGTCTGTTCACGGGGTGCCTCTCGGACGATGGGGAGTGGGCGGTGGAGCAGCGCCCGACCCGGAGTGGGTCGCGGCGTCAGCGGCGGGCGTTCAGCATCCCGCGCATCCGGCGGATTTCGATGTTCTGGTCCGCCTCCACATGGGAGGCGAACTGGGAGATCTCCTCTTCCTGGCCGGAGCCGGGGGACGCGACGAGGTCGGCGACCATCTGCACGGCCCCAAGGTGATGCCGGATCATGAACTCCAGGAAGAGGAGGTCGAACTCCCGGTTGCTGGCGGCGGCCAGGCGGGCCAGCTCTTCGTCGGAGAGCATCCCGTGCATGGGGAGTGATCCGTGGCCGGAGGAGTCCCCATGCACGCCGTGACCTGCGTGGCCGGCGTGGCCCGGGGGGTCTGCATGGCCGTCATGGCCCGCGTGGTCGTCATGGCCGTCGGCCGCGAAGCGCAGCACCAACTCCGGAACGTCTTCCCCCCGGGTCTCCAGCCAGCGTCGCATGAGGGTGATCTCGTCGTTCTGGGAGAGCTCGATCCGCCAGGCCAGGAGCCGGATGTCCTGACTGCTCGTCCGACGCGTGGCGAGTTCGGTCATGACCATGGCCTGGGCATGGTGGTGGAGCATCCCCTGCATGAAGCGGACATCGTCCTGGGTGTGCTCCGGATGGGGGGCTCCGGCCAGTTCCGCTGCGGAAAGCACCCGGGTCGGCTCTCCAGGGGCGGAGGGCTGGATGGCCCGGCGCTCCGGGGATGCAGGGGCCTCCTCCGCCACTTGGGCCACGGATTCAGGCGGCGAGGGCGGGGCGGCGGTGTCCTGGGAGGCGGCCCCGCCGCCGCATCCTGCGACGAGCAGAGGAAGGACGAGTGCGGGAAGAACGACCAGAACGGGAAGGAGCCTTCCCGTCCGCCTTCCCGCCCGCCCGAGCCGATTCAGGGTCTTGGGGAGGATTCCGGGGGTCTTCGGTTCGTGCACAGGCAGGATCCCGGGCAGAAGCACAATGGGGAGAAGCGCCGAGGACAAGAAGCGCACAAGAGGACCTGGGAGAGTACGTCGCTGACCTGCGGCGGGTCAAGGCTCCCAGCGGGGTGCGGGGGCCCCCAGGCGGATGGTCCCCTGGGGGACTTCGCCGGAACCCTGGCCGCTGCGGGGGGTCGCGAACAAGGGAGCAGGGGACCTGCCGCCCCGTGCGGCTCCCGACCTGGACCCAACCCTACGAGGCCCGTGAGTTCACAGATCCACATCTTCGCCTATGGCTCCAACCTGGACCCCACCCGGATCCGGACCCGGATCCCCTCGACTCGGGTGGTGGGCCGGTCCTGGCTCGAGGAGCACGATCTCCGCTTCCACGTCCGGGGCACCCTGGATGGAACGGCCAAGGCCGACGCATTCTATACGGGCGAGGCGACACATCGGGTCCTGGGGATGATCTACACCATCCGGCGGGTGGACCTTCCCACCCTGGACCGGATCGAAGGAGGGTATTCCCGTGTCCTCCATCGGCTTCCCCTCGATGTCGGTGGGGGCCCCACCGG
>REED01000182.1 GCA_007695225.1 Gemmatimonadales bacterium | reverse complement strand
AAGCGATGCAGTAGCATCGGTGAAGCGGGCCAACGAAGATCCAGGGCCGCAACCCCCCTTCCCCCTTCGGGTTGGGGCGGCAGGGGCCCGCCTCGGTCGTTGGCCCGCCTCGACGTAGCTACTGCTATGTCTTCGACGGGCCGCCTACGTAGCGGGCCCCTGGCGCTCCCAACGGCGGCCCCTCTACTTCTTCAACGGCCTTCTAGCGCCAGGCGGGCCGCAGTTCGGACTGGCCCCGTGGTTCACTGGCGTGACCCGGCACCCTGTCGGTAGTGTCTGACAAAGTTCGGTTTCCCGCCTTTCGGAGCATTCACACTCTCCAGGGGATCGTTGATGCGACATCGTGTCCTTCATGCTGGTACGTTCCTTGTCTTCGTCTTGTTGGGCTGCGCCGAGCCTCAGGTGTCCGCAGTCTTCACTGAACTGATCGCCGAGTTCGAGGCCCACGAGTTGGCCCACGACCCGGAACGACGGGCCCGGGATGGGGATCTGGATGCGGCGCGCCTTTGGCCCGATATTTCCCCGGAGGCCACTGCCTCGAAAGAGGAGGCCGAGGCGACCTTCCTCGGGCGCCTGCGGGCCATCGATCGCTCGACCCTGCCGGCGGGTGAACAGGTCAGCTACGACGTTCTTGAGTACCTCCTGAACTTCAGGGTGGAGCTCGCTCCATTCCAGACTCAGCGTGCCCCCTTCACCAACGACTCGGGCTTCTTTTCCGAACCCGGTCGGGCCGCCGCCTCGCTGCGCCTGACCAGGGTCCCGGAAGCCGAGGCCTGGATCGACCGGCTGCGAGCGCTTCCCGCCTACTTCGAGGCACACGTCGCCTGGATGCGCCGAGGCATCGAGGAGGGTTATACCCAGCCCGGAGCCATCATGGACGCGGTGGTGGGACAGGTCCGGGCCCTGGCCGGATTCACGCCGGAGGATACGGGGCTCGTTGAGCCCATCGACGGCCTGCCTCCATCCATCACCTCCTCCGAACGGGAGCGGCTGCGGCATGAGGCTCTGACGGTGGTCCGGGATGAGGTGCTTCCCGCCTATCAGGCTCTCCTCACCTTCTTCGAGGAGGAGTATGTTCCTTCGGCCAGACCCGATCTTGGGATCTCATCTGCGCCGGGGGGTCGGGAACTCTATCGGACCCTGGTCCGCTTCCACACCACCTTGGATACCACACCCCAGGACGTGCACGACCAGGGTCTTGCCGAGGTGGCACGAATTCGGGAGGAGATGGACCAGGTCATCCAGGAGACCGGGTTCGAGGGCTCGTTCGGAGAGTTCCTCCATTTCCTCCGAACCGACCCACAGTTCTACGCGGAGACCGAGGAAGAACTCCTCATGCGGGCGGCTTGGATCGCCAAGCGGGCGGACGACCAGATGCCTCGCTTCTTCCGCAACCTTCCACGCCTTCCCTACGGCGTCCGGCCCGTGCCCGCGTCCATGGCCCCGACCTATACCACAGGCCGCTACTGGCGCGGGGACCTGGAGCAGGGGGTCGCCGGTGGATACATGGTGAACACATACCGCCTGGACCAGCGGCCCCTGTACGAGCTCCCCTCCCTGACCGTGCACGAGGGGGTTCCGGGCCACCACCACCAAGTAGCCGTCTCCCAGGAACTGGAGAACGTTCCCGACTTCCGGCGTAGGGCCTCCATCACCGCCTTCGGCGAGGGCTGGGGCCTGTACACTGAGTTCCTGGGTGTGGACATGGGGATCTACGAGACACCCTATGAGCACTTCGGGCGGCTCACCTACGAGATGTGGAGGGCCTGCAGATTGGTGGTGGACACCGGGATCCACTACCTGGGATGGTCGCGCCAGGAGTCGGAGGACTGCTTCCTGGACAACTCGGCCCTGGCGCCCCACAACATCCAGACCGAAGTGACCCGATACATTTCCTGGCCCGGACAAGCGCTGGCCTACAAGACCGGCGAGCTGCTCATCCGGGAGCTCCGCACCCGGGCCGAGGACAGGTTGGGGGTGGACTTCGATATTCGCGCCTTCCACGACCGCATCCTGGACGATGGATCCATGCCCCTCTCGGCCCTCAACGACAAGATGGAGCGGTGGATCCAGGAGCAGGCCCAGGGGGGATGACGCGGTCTCCCCGTAGTGAGGGAAGGGGGGCTGCGGGCCCGGATCTTCGTTGGGGTGCTTCACCGATTCTACCGCATCGCTTTCAGCGACCCGCCTCGCCGGGCACCCAAGCGCACCGCGCTTGGGTCGTGCCAGACCCCTTCTCGATGGACCCCGCACCTCGCCAAGGGGATGATCCGCATCCTGGTGAACGGCCGCGTCGCCATCCAGGACGTGGCCTTCCAGGGTGGACGGCGGCAAGGGGGAGGGATGGCCCAGTAGGCTCATCATTGACAACCCGGAAACCTGCAAGCTAACAATGCATGCCATTCCCGGATGTTCTCTTCCCGGATGTTCTCTTCCCGGATGTTCTCTCTTGCGGAGGGTTGAAGCGATGCGGCCGAGTTCCTGGATCGTGGTGGTCGCGCTGGCAGTACTGGGGGCGATCTTGGTGGAGGGCGTCGAGGCGCAGAATCAGGACCCCCGCATCGGAGTGTGGCAGAACGCGAACAACCCCGGGAACGTCATGAACTACGACGAAATCCCGGGAGGCGGTACCCGACTCCGGGTGGATGCCGTCAACGCGGCGGGAGAGGTGACGAGCTGGTGGGGGTACGATGCCTTCTTCGACGGGGAGTGGCATCCGGTGACGGGGACCAACCGCACTGCAGAAGAGGAGGATGCCTGGGTCGAGCTCAAGAACCCGTTCACCACCGAGATTCGGTATCGTCGTCCCGCCGGTGGTATGCTGGACCGTGTCCTCGAGAATGTGGTTTCCCCGGATGGGGAAACCCTCTGGGTGATCTTCCGGAATCCGGAGGGGATCGCCACCAACATCGTGACCTACAACCGAGTCCGCTGAGGGTCACCCGGCCAGTAGGGGAGGGGTTCCCGGTCTTTCCGCCAGGCGTTGAGCCATGGATTCGGTTTCCGATGACAACAGCCTTCTGGAACGAGGCATTTTCAGGCCTCTTCCATCAGAAGAGCCGCCGGGTCGTGGTGATGGACGGTGAGACGGGGGAGGGTCTCCGGGCCCCCACACCCGCGCATCTGGCTTCTCCTTCGTCATAGCCCTCTCGTCTGATCCTGATCAGGCATTTCTCCAAATGGCCGACGGGGCCAACCACAAGGTCTGGATCCTTCGCCGGAACGTTCTCGAGATCGTGGGTGAGTTCGGGCACCCCGGGCGTCAGGTGGGTCGGTCCATCCGACCCTAGGATGTCTCCCTGGATTCGCGGGGGAAGCTCTATTGTGGGGGAGGCCTCCAGCGGCCGGAGAATCCAGAGGTTCACGGTCCATGGACCCCGCCGGGGGGGTGATGGACCGAGGTTTTCCCGTGATGGTTTCCGTGCCGGGTGGCGCATCGGCGGTTCACTCCCCATCCTTACGCAACATGGGGACATGGGTTCTGGTGGCGCTTCTGATGAGTGTTGATCCGGCCCGAAGCGGAGGTGTGGAAGGTGGGGTCGAACGCCCCTTCCCCCAGCCGGGTCCCGCCATGATTCGTCGTTGAGCGCTCCGGGAAGGGAACGCGTCCCCTCCCTGTTTCCTTTTCATTCGGGGGCTCGTCCCCCTCTACCAGCACAGGACGGTTACGCATGCAGAGATCTGGAGCCTTCTTCCTCGTATTGGCTTTTCTTCTCCTCTCCGCCTTCACGCCCTCCCTGGACGCCCAGGCAATACCGGCTCCGGACCGGGGGTCCGACGAAGGGGAAGGCCCCTTCGACCGCCTGATCATCCGGGGAGCCACCGTCATCGACGGCGCCGGAGCCCCACCCAGCGGCCCCACGGACATCGTCATCGAAGGGAATCGCATCGTGGAGGTGCGCACAGTGGGGTATCCCGGGGTACCCATCGACGAGGATCGCCGGCCCACCGGGGCCACGCGAGAGATCGACGCTCATGGACACTATGTCCTACCGGGCTTCATCGATCTCCACGTCCATTCCGGAGGCCCCCCGAAGAATCCCGAAGTGGAATACGCCTACAAGCTCTGGCTTGCGCACGGGATTACCACCGTCCGGGGGGTGGGTCTGAACGAATTCGAGCATTCGCTGAGTGAGCAGGCCCGGAGTGCGGCCAACGAAATCGTTGCGCCCCGGATCGTCAACTACCAGCGGCCGGGAAATGGTTGGGACCGAGGTCCTATCCGCAGTCCTGAGCTCGCTCGGGAATGGGTGCGCTGGGCCGCCGAGCGGGGGGTGGACGGCATGAAGCT
Source organism: Gemmatimonadales bacterium (assembly GCA_007695225.1). Classification (GTDB taxonomy): domain Bacteria; phylum Gemmatimonadota; class Gemmatimonadetes; order Longimicrobiales; family Gaopeijiaceae; genus T3Sed10-66. The sequence continues at coordinate 4,439 of REED01000182.1, read as the reverse complement.
CGGAGCGGAGGACCCTCCCATCATGGAGGCTCTCCTGGACGAGGCGCGACTCCACGGGCTCGGTTCCACGGCGCATCTGGGCCAGCCCGGGGTGCATTGGATGAACGCCATCGACGCGGCCCGCCTGGGCCTTGGGTCCATGACCCACTTCTACGGCCTGTTCGAGTCGCTCTATGCGAACAACTCCATCCAGCCGTGGCCGACGGACTACAACTACATGAATGAGCAGGACCGGTTCGGTCAGGTGGCCCGGCAGTGGGACCTGATTCATCCCCGGGGAAGCGAGCCGTGGAATGCCCTGATCCAGGAGTTCCTGGAACTGGACTTCATCATCGACCCCACCATGACGATCTACTACGCCGGAACGAACGTCCAGGCTGCTCGCGAGGCGTGGTACCATGATACGTACACGCTGCCGTCCATGTGGGACTTCTTCACCCCAGATCGCCGCGCCCACGGTTCCTACTGGTTCGACTGGACCACCGAGGACGAGGTTGCATGGTCGCGCTTCTACCGGAGGTGGTGGGAGTTCCTGGAAGATTACAAGAACGCCGGTGGTCGGGTCACCACCGGGTCCGACTCCGGTTTCATCTACAAACTCTACGGGTTCGGGTATATCGAGGAACTCGAACTCCTCCAGCATGCGGGTTTCCACCCCCTGGAAGTGATCCGGGCGGCCACGCTCCACGGAGCCCAGGCCATTTTCGAGCCCAAGGGTCAGCCCATCGACTACGGGATCATACGTCCCGGTCTCCTTGCGGACCTGGTCATCGTCGAGGAGAATCCCCTGCAGAATCTCAAGGTCCTCTACGGGACCGGAGCCGTCCGGTTGAACGAGAGCAACGAGCCCGAGCGGGTCGGGGGGGTCAAGTACACCATCAAGGACGGAATCGTCTACGACGCCAAGCAGCTCTTGGAGGACGTGGCCGAGATGGTGCGGCAGCAGAAGATCGAGCGGGGCATGGACCCCAACGCCCCCGTCCGCCGGTATTGATCCCGGACCCAGGGGCCGACCGGAGGCCGGCAGAGGGCTTTTTCCGGTTCCTTGGGGCAGGAGGGGGATGGATATATTGCTTGCTTTCAGCGCTAATGGTATGAATTCGCCATGAGCAAGTCCCCTGGAGAGGAGGGGCATGGGTAGCCCGAGGGCCACCCATGCCCCTCCTTCTTACGGGCCGAGCTGAGAACCCCGGTTGGACACCTCCGGAGCCCTCGCGCATCCACGGCCTGTAGGAGACATGAGGCCACCGAGGCCGATGCCCGCCTCCTGGCTGTCGGCCTGGCGGGTGCGGTGGATTGGATCCACTGCTTCGACATCATCCCCCTGGCGGGGATCCAGAGAAACACCGCCAGCGGCTCGAGTCCCCCTCCCCTATCTCGCTCCAGGGGGGCGATGGTTGCCCTTCGCGCAATGCGGCGGGCTCAGTCGGCGGGCTCAGTGGCTGCGCACCGTCCAGAGCTCCTTCTGGGGCCCCGCCATCCAGTGGAACGTGCCCTCCGCCCCCACCCAGCCGTCCTCCTCCCTCCCCATGGTGAAGGTCTGGCCACCCCACTCGGGGATCTCCCCCGTCACCGAGAACTCCACCGACCAGAATTCCGTGGGGCGCACCGGCTCACGGGGGTGGTTGCCATACCGCTCAGGCCAGTCGTGGATGGCCCAGGCTCCGGCATCGTGGACCCAGCTTCCCTGGGCGTGGGAGTAGACGAGGTTCGTGATCCCTTCCTCCCGTCCCCGTGCCTCGGCCCGGGCCTTTACGTCCCGTCCCAGGACGCCCGGCTTCAACTCCTCGGCAACGATCTCCGCCATCCGCACGGACTGGGTGAAGAGGGCCTGAAGCCCCGCCGGAGGTTCGGTCTCTCCCGGGCGAAGGACGTAGGTCTGCTTCTGTTGATCCGTCCCGATCCCCATGAGCTTGATGCCAAAGTCAGTGTGGAGCATGTCTCCGGGCCGGATCACTTCGGCATGGTGCACGGAGAAGCTCCCCTGCACGCCCTGGCGCCGGATGGTGACGGAAGGGGCGAAGTTCAACTCCAACTGCTGCTTCTGCACCTGGTCGATAAGCCAGAACATCACGTCTTCGTTCGTGGTGACACCGGGGGTGATGACCTCATTGGAGAAGGCCCGCCGCAGGAGGTTCCATGTGATCCAGCTCGCCTCCAGGCTGATCTCCAACTCTGCCGGGGTCCGATGAGCGATGTAGTCGATGGCCAGGGGCTCGGCAGAGACGAACCTGGCCTCGTACGCCGGCCCCAGCGCCTCGACGAGGTAGGTATATCCCTCCAGCGAAAGGCCGTCCACCATTGTAATCGTCCGAGAACGGTTGATGGCGATGACCTGGGGATCCCGCTCATGGACATATCGTCGAAGGTGGGGCGCCAGCCCCTCCTCGCCATAGCCATGCCCGTATGCCGGGGTATCGGGAAAGAAGGGAAGAACGTGTCCCCGGATATGGGTGCCCAGCGCGATGCGCTCCAGGGGCCGGCCGTCTCCGGGGTTGAAGAAGATGTAGGTGTTCCGGTGCCCTGAGGCGGTGTTGATGTAATCCCCGAAGAGCTGGATGAGGGGGTCGGGGTCATTCTCCCTGGTGTAGATGATCCACATGTCGACCCCGTGTTTCTCCATGAGAGGCTGGAGGGTGGTCTCCAGCTTCTCCAGCTTCACCGCCCACTCCCGCTCTGTTCGTTCCCGGGCCAGTTGGGCCTCGGCCGAGTCGGCAAAGGCCAGCCCTCCAGTCATTAGGAGCAGGTTCAGGCCGACCATCATGGCACTTCGAGTCCATGCCTCCATTCTGCCATCTCCTCACCGTCCAGAGTCACATGTATGGGAGCCGTGATCCGAGATCACCACTGGGATGACCGGTCCATGATCCACTCCCAGCCAGGCCGGTCCCCTCGTTCCATCCGCGGCATCCCGCTTGAAGGCTGTTGAATCATTAGAGGGCGCCACCGTTGAGAGCGCCAGGGGCCTCCATCGTAGACGAGGGCTTGCGGTGCCGAGGTCCAGCTGATGCAAACACCCAGGGTGCATGCCCCCCCCAGCCAGGAGGGCGAAAGGTGGCTGTGACCCACATTTCTCTCTTGGAGTCCCTCGCCATTGTTGCGGCGTCAACTACTGCCTTCAGGCCTTTGCAAAGGAAACGCAAGAGCCCTTCGGGACTGCCCTGACACACTCTTTTCAGAAACTTTCCAGGTCATTCAAGGTAAGGGGTCGATACCGAACCTGACCATATCAGGATCGCCCGGAGTCTTGTCTGTCCTCGCCCCTTCGAGGGGGTTTTGGGGACGGGACGACGAGAACAGTCTATCCCCTCAACCCCTCGTGATGGAGGTCCCCGCCATGGCCCTTGCCCGCTCCCTTTTGCTTGCTGCAGCCGGAAGCAATACCCTGAACACCATGGCCACCCGGAGTCGGGTGGTACGCCGCGCCACCCGGGCCTTCATGCCCGGGGAGGCGGCGGAGGATGCGCTGGAGGCGGCGGCTGCATTGGCTGGGGACGGACGCGCGCTCCTCCTGACCCGTTTGGGAGAGGCCCTCGAAGAGCTGGACGAGGCCGATGCCGTTCGGGACCACTACCTGGGACTTCTGGACCAGGTGGCGGAGCGAGGGATGCCGGTCGAAATCAGTGTGAAGCCCACCCAGCTCGGGCTGGAGCGTTCAGAGTCCCGGTGTCTGGAGCACACCCTGGCCCTTGCCGCCCACGCCGAGGCCGTTGGTTCGGTCCTCTGGATCGACATGGAGGACTCGTCCTGGGTGGATCCCACCCTGGACCTCTACGAGACTGTGAAGGCGGCCCACCCGGAGACCGGGCTGGCGCTGCAGTCCTACCTCCGTCGAACCCCCGACGACCTGGAGCGCCTCGCCCCCCTGTCGCCGGTCATCCGACTGGTCAAAGGGGCCTACGCCGAACCGCCGGATGTGGCCTTCCCGGCGAAGGCCGAAACGGACCGGGCATACGAGGAGTTGGCGATACGGATGCTTGAGTTGGTGCGGGATGCGGCAGGGAAGGGGGGAGTGAGGGCGCCGCGGGCGGTGTTCGGTACCCATGACCTTCCCTTGGTGGAGCGCATCGAAGCCCGGGGCCGGGCCATGGGGCTCGGCCCGGAAGCCTGGGAGGTCCACATGCTCTATGGAATCCGCGCCGGCGAGCAGGCACGGCTACAGTCCCGGGGGATTCAGGTGGGGACCCTCATCAGCTACGGCGAGGCATGGTACCGATGGTACATGCGACGCTTGGCCGAGCGCCCCGCCAACGTCTGGTTCGTGGCAAAGTCCGTGTTCGGCTAGAAGGCCGTTGAAGAAGTAGAGGGGCCGCCGGGAAGGGGTCTTGCGCGTCCTGGTCAAGGCGGGTCGCTGAAAGCGATGCGGTAGCATCGGTGAAGCGGCCCAACGAAGATCCAGGGCCGCAACCCCCCTTCCCCCTTCGGGTTGGGGCGGCAGG
>REED01000181.1 GCA_007695225.1 Gemmatimonadales bacterium | reverse complement strand
CGGATTGCACGTCTCGGCTACTCTGACACCGGGGACGACATCAGTGCCCGGACAGATCCAGGCGACCTCGGAGTCGACGTCCCGGAAGACAACGATGCCGAAGGGACGCGGCCCGACGCGGAGGCCGGGCCCGATGCGGAGGCCAGGCCCGACGCGGAGGCCAGGATGGAGGCGTTCGACGCTGCGTTTCAACCGGGCCCTGAATCCGAATTCGACGCCACGCTCGACTTCGAGTCCGATTTGGACTCCGACCCTTCACCTTCCTCCTCCTCCGAGGACCTGACCTTCCAGTCTTTCGATGATCCCTTCGAAGAGGCTCTCGAAGCGGAGGAATCGTCGGTAGCGCCGGCGCCACCGCTGGCCACCCGCACCATGGCCGAACTCTACATCCGCCAGGGCTTCACTGAACGAGGGTTGGAAGTCTATCGGCAGCTGGTGGGGCGAGACCCGGAGGACCCTGAACTCCGCAGGCGCCTGGAGGAACTGGAGTCGGTGGCCAGGGGCGACACGGCAGGGGAGGATCTTCCAGTCGTCGGCACTGCGATCCCCGACGCCCCGGCGACTGGCGGGGTCCCTGGAATCGGGAATGGGACGCCCGGCTTCGAAGGAAGTGCTGACGCTGAGGAGAGGACAGTCCCTGCCGGTGGAGGAGAGGAGGATGATCCCTGGGGATCGGCTCCTCAGTGGACCGGGGGAGATCCGGAATCGGCTGCCACGGACAGGAGTCCTTTTTCCTGGGTTCCAGAACCTGAGGATGCGGAGGGTGAGAAGATGTCGGAGATCCAGGGACTGAGAGGGGAGTCCGTCCAGAAAGCTGCACGGGGAAATGGGCCCTCGGCTGGTCGATACCTCCAGGACCTCCTGGCATGGGAGCCCGGAGCCGTCCCCATCGAATCCCTGGCTCCTGAAGCGGATCAGGAGGGGGAGGAAGGTGGGGACCTGGAGGAGGAATCCCTCTCCAACGAACCTGGGGACGATCGTGGCCAGGGTCCCTTCCATCCCGGGAGTTGGGGGTAGTGAGGGTCGGCGTACTCCACGGTCCCAATCTTCGCACCCTTGGCCGCCGGGAACCCGGCATCTACGGGACGGCCACGCTGGCCGATATCAATCGGGCGCTGGAGACCCTGGCCGGCGAACTCCGCTTGGAGGTGGAGGCATTTCAATCCAACCATGAAGGGGAGATCCTGGACTGGCTGGAGGAGGTGGGTGGGCGGGCGGACGGCTTCCTTGTGAACCCCGGAGCCCTCACCCACACCTCGGTGAGCCTCCGGGATGGACTCCTGGCCACCGGGCGTCCCTTCGTGGAGGTCCACCTCTCGAATCCCGACGCCCGGGAGGCCTTTCGACACCACTCCTTCCTCTCCGACGTTGCCACAGGGGTGGTTTATGGATTCGGACCGGAGAGCTATCTTCTGGGCTTGCGCGGGCTCGCGGCCCGGCTGACCTGACCCCACAACCCGACGAGCCCGATCCGGCTATGGCGAGTACGGCAGACTTTCGAAACGGTATGGTCCTGGACATCGATGGCGTCCTATGGACCATCGTCTATTTCCAGCACGTCAAGCCCGGAAAGGGCGGTGCATTCGTCCGAAGCAAGCTCAAGAATGTCCTTACCGGACAGGTGGTGGAGAAGACCTTCCGGGCCGGCGAGAAGGTGACGGACGTGCGCCTTGAGCGGCGGCCGGTGAACTTCAGCTACTCCGATGGACAGTTCTACCATTTCATGGACCAGCAGACCTTTGAGATGATCCCCATCGACGGTGAACTCATCGGTGAGGATCAGCTCCGGTATCTGAAGGAGAACATGGAATGCGAGGGGCTCGTCCACGCTGGGAAGGTCATCTCCGTCGAACTGCCGGCCTTCGTGGAGTTGGAGGTGGCGGAGACCGACCCCGGGGTGCGGGGTGACACCGCGCAGGGCGGAACGAAGCCAGCCACACTGGAGACCGGAGCCGTGATCCAGGTCCCCCTATTCATCGAGGAAGGGGATCGGATCCGGGTCGACCGACGCGAAGACAAGTACCTGGAGCGGGCGTAATGATCGATCTGGAATTTGTCGAGAAGTTGATCCGGTCCATGGACGAAAGCACCATGGACTCCATCGAGATCGAGCGGGGTGGAACCCGGATCCGACTCTCCAAATCTCCGCCTGCGGGTGCGCCGGTGGCTCAGGCGTTGCAGCCTCCGGCCGCACCGATGCTTTCGGCTCCGCCCGTTGCCGCGCCGAACGAGAATCCCCACCCTGAGCTTCCGGCGGCGGCGCCCGCCGCGCCCGAGGTCGGTGAGAACTGGCTGGAAGTGACCTCCCCCATGGTGGGGACCTTCTATCGGGCACCTTCGCCCACTTCCGATCCCTTCACCGATGTGGGGCAGCGGATCACCAGCGGGCAGACCCTCTGCATCATCGAGGCCATGAAGCTCATGAACGAACTCGAGGCCGAGGTGGAGGGCACGGTTCGGGAAGTCCTCGTGGAGAACGGGGAGCCGGTGGAGTACGGCCAGATCCTTTTCCGCGTCGAGCCGGTCTGAGGTCGGCCGTTCCCGCGGATTGAGGGACATGGCGCCGCGGCCAGCGCCTCCCGCCCGTCTCCGTCCCGGGGGCGGGAGCCCCTGGGAACGCCGTCAGGTCCGATCTCCGGTCCCGGCTCTACCCACCCCGCCCCTTCGGACAGGAAGAGAGTGGTGTTCAAGAAGGTTCTCATCGCCAACCGCGGGGAGATTGCTCTCCGGATCATTCGGGCCTGCCAGGAGTTGGGGGTCCGAACAGTGGCCGTTTATTCCCAGGCGGACCGGGAATCCCTCCATGTCCGGTTCGCTGACGAAGAGGTCTGCATCGGACCGCCTCCGTCGAGCCAGTCCTATCTGAACATTCCCCGAATCATGGCCGCCGCCGAGATCACCGGCGCCGAGGCCATCCACCCCGGTTACGGGTTTCTTGCGGAGAATGCCGAGTTCTCCGAGATCTGCGAACGCTCAGGGGTGACCTTCATCGGTCCCACGGCGGACCAGATCCGGGCCATGGGGGACAAGGCCACGGCCCGGGAAACCATGAAACGGGCTGGAGTCCCCACAGTCCCGGGTTCCGACGGGCTCGTCACGGACCCGATGGCCGCCCGGGCCCTGGCCGATGAGATCGGCTTCCCCATCATGATCAAGGCTTCGGCCGGCGGAGGAGGAAAGGGGATGCGGATCGCTCCGGATCGGGAGAATTTTCCCCGGCTCATGGAGGCGGCCCGGAACGAGGCCCAGGCGGCCTTCGGGGACTCCTCGGTCTACCTGGAGAGGTGCATTCTTCGGCCCCGTCACGTGGAGTTCCAGGTCTTCGGAGATACCCGGGGGCGGGTGGTCCACCTGGGGGAACGGGACTGTTCCATCCAGCGCCGGCACCAGAAGCTGGTGGAGGAGGCCCCCTCGCCGGCGCTGACCCCGGAACTCCGGCGAGAGATGGGGGATGCGGCGGTGGCCGCAGCCGCTTCCATCAATTATGTGGGCGCGGGGACCGTGGAGTTCCTTCTGGATACCGACGGATCCTTCTATTTCATCGAGATGAACACCCGGATCCAGGTGGAGCATCCGGTGACCGAGGTCACCACCGGATTCGACCTGGTCAAGGAGCAGATCCTCGTCGCCGCAGGAGAGCCCTTGTCCTTCCCGGACGAGGAGGTGGTCCTGCGGGGTCACGCCATCGAGTTCCGGATCAACGCCGAGGATCCGAACCACGCATTCCGACCCTCCCCTGGCGTGATCACGACCTTCCATCCTCCGGGGGGGCCGGGCGTGCGGCTGGATACCCACGTCTACGCCGGGTATACCATCCCTCCCCATTATGATTCTCTGATGGGGAAGCTCATTGTCAGCGGGAAGACGCGGGAAGAAGCCCTGGTTCGGGCACGGTACGCCCTGAACTCCTTCGTGATCGAAGGGGTCCACACCACGGTTCCCTTCCTCGCGGAGATCGTCCAGGATCCGGCTTTCCAGCGCGGAGAGGTGGACACCCATTTCGTGGAGCGCTTCATGTCCGAACGCTCCAAGTCCCCCTGACCGGATCGGGACCTGACGCCATGAAGGTGCAGACGTTCTTCTCTCCTGCCGAGGTGGATTCTTCCGCAGCGGCGGACGCCACGGCTGTGGTCATCGATGTGATTCGGGCCACCTCCACCATCGTGGAGGCCCTGGCCTCCGGCGCACGGGCCATCTACCCCACCCTCTCCACCGAGGAAGCCATCCGACTGGCCACCTCCATGGGGAGGGAGGACACCCTCCTGTGCGGTGAGCGGAAGGGCCTCAAGATCGAGGGCTTCGACCTGGGCAACTCCCCCCGGGAGTTCACCCAGGATCGGGTGGAGGGGAAACGGTTGGTCATGACCACCACCAACGGCACCCGGGCCTTCCTGGCCGTCCAGGGCGCCCGACGGGTGCTGGTCCTCTCTTTCCTGAACCTGTCCGCAGTGGCCCGGGCCATAGGCCAGACAGAGCGTCTGGTGGTCGTTTGTGCAGGGAAGGAGGACCGGTTCTCGATGGATGATGCCCTCTGTGCCGGCGTCTTCCTCCAGGAGGTTCTGGGCGAGGATCCTCTTTCAGGCATGCATGACCTCAACGACCAGTCCCGGGCCGTTCTTTCCCTGGCCCAGGCCCATGGGCCCGACGAGTCGTTCCTTCGCGCATCGGCGGCCGGTGCGGCGCTGGTGGAGGTAGGGCTCGGAGAAGATCTTTCCGTCTGTGCCGTCAGGGACCGCCATACACTGGTTCCCGAGATGCAAGACCGAATGATCCAACTCCCTTCCTCGGGCGGGAGGTGAGCATCGGGACCCTGCCATGGTGAAGCCTGAACATCAGCGCGAACTCCTGGGGGTGGGTTTCCTGGCCCTGGCCCTCTTCATCTTCCTGGCCCTCCTTCCCGTTCAAGCCCTGGGGGAGGTGGGGGCGCGCTGGTTTCCCTCGGGGAACGTGGTAGGCATCGTGGGGCGGATTTTCCAGCAGGGGGTCGTCGGCATCCTGGGTGTGGGGGCGGCGGCCCTCCCTTTTCTGGCGGTCTTGGCGGGATTCCACCTTGGACGATGGGTTGCTTCCCCCCGTCTCGCCCGACTCGCGCTACTGGCGGGGGGATTGGCTGTCCTGGTCCCCACCTTTTTCCACCTGCTTCCCGCGGGTCCTGCCTGGAGCGGATGGATGGGGAGGGGGTTGGGTTCCGCCCTCGCTTCCGCCCTCGGTGGTTTTGGAGCGGGACTCCTCCTCGTGGTGCTTTTCATCCTCCTCTCTCTGGCCACCCTGGGGTGGAACCCCCTGCGTTCGCCGGCTCGGTGGACCATGGAGGGGGCCTCACAGGGATGGCAAAGGCTGGGGGCCCGACTGGCACGCTGGCAGGAGGATCGCCGTGTTCCAGAAGGAGGGCGACCCAAGGGCTCCATGAATTCGGAGGACGCCTTGGGCGAGCCTGAGGTGGAGGACGAAGAGGAGCACATCGCAAGGGCGGCGGCGGACGCTGGCGGGGATGGCAGGGGAGGCGCCGCCCCTGCCATGGATTCAAAGGAGGCTGGGGGCGGTCCCGGCCGTGAGCGGGGCGGCCGTTCCGGGGGACAGTTGGACCTCCTTCCCGACCCCCGGGACCCCCGGGAACTGGCGGGGGACGACCTCCCCCCCATGGATCTCCTCAGCCAACCTGTCCGGCGGGGTCGACGGGACATGGAGCGGGAGCTGGATCTGCTGGGGGATGTCCTGGTGGAGAAGCTTCGCACCTTCAATGTGGAGAGCGAGATCGGGGGGCGGACCACCGGTCCCGTGGTGACCCAGTACGAGGTGGTCCCCGCCCCCGGGGTGAAGGTGAACCGTATCGCGAACCTCGATGCCGATCTGGCCCTGGCCATGAAGGCCACCCGGATCCGTATCGTGGCCCCCATCCCAGGAAAGGGCGCGGTGGGGGTGGAGATCCCCAACCCTTCGCCGGAGGTGGTGCAGCTCCGGGAGATCCTGGAGGCGGAGGCTTTCGGGCGGGCACGGGGCGATCTTCCCCTGGCCCTGGGCAAGGATCTTCAGGGCGAGTCCTACGTGGCGGACCTGGCGAAGATGCCCCATGCCCTGATCGCCGGAGCCACCGGGTCCGGGAAGTCGGTATGCCTGAACACCATCATCACCTCGCTGGTCTACCGCCACACCCCCGAAACCCTTCGCCTTCTCCTCATCGACCCGAAGATGGTGGAGCTCTCCACCTACGCCGACCTCCCCCACCTTCGGCATCCGGTGGTCACCGACCCGAAGGATGCCGCAGGGGTTCTCAAGTGGGCGGTCCTGGAAATGGAGCGCCGGTACACTCTCCTGAAGGAGAACGGAGTCCGCTCCCTGGGGGAATTCAACCGGCGCCTTCGGAAGGGGTCGGTGATGCGTCGGGCCGAGCCCCTGGGGGAGGAAGGGGATCCGGATCGATGGGTCTATGACGAGGGGGTCCTCCCCTTCATCGTGCTGGTGGTGGATGAGTTGGCGGACCTCATGATGTCGGTGCAGTCCGAGATCGAGAAGCCCCTCACCCTCCTGGCCCAGAAGGCCCGGGCCATCGGGATCCACCTCATCGTGGCCACGCAGAGACCCTCGGTGAATGTCATCACCGGGCTCATCAAGGCCAATTTCCCCTGCCGAATCGCCTTCCGGGTTGCGTCCAAGACCGACTCCCGCACGATCCTTGACCAGAATGGCGCTGACGCCCTGCTGGGGAACGGAGACATGCTCTTCCTCCCACCGGGTCACAGCTCCCCGGTGAGGGTCCAGGGGGCGTACATCTCCACTGAGGACACGGATCGCCTCATGAACTGGTTCCGGGAACTTCGGGACCGGAAGATGGAGGAAGGCGAGGCATGGGAGGCACCTGGGAAGGAGGAGGACATCCTGGCCCTCGTCCGGGCCGCCGAGGCGGAGGAGTCCGACAGCGACGGTGACGCCATCGAGGGAGACTGGGACGAGCTCTTCCAGGAGGCCGCCGAGGTTTGCATTTCGAACCAGCAGGGCTCCACCTCCCTCCTCCAGCGGAAGCTCCGCATCGGGTACGGGCGCGCGGCCCGGGTCGTGGATCAGCTCCATGACGCCGGGGTCCTGGGTCCTCCCGATGGCTCCAAGCCCCGGGAGGTCCTCATGAGCATGGAGCAACTCCACCGGATGCTTTCCGGGGAGGACTAGAAGGCCGTTGAAGAAGTAGAGGGACCACCGAGAAGGGGTCGTGCAGTTCTGATCGAGGCGGACCACTGAAATGAAAGCGATGCGGTAGCATCGGTGAAGCGACCCAACATCGGTGAAGCAACCCAACGAAGATCCGGCGCCACACCGCCGCGAACCGGTGGGCCGGCGCTCCCCACCACGGCTTCTCCTCTTCTTCAAAGTTCTTCCAGTGTCGCAGTCCCCCGGCATATGCGGGTGGGCCGCCACATCCGGACCTCCTGTCCCGGTCCGGGGGCCATATGTCCCTTCCGGGAATGCAATCCCCGGATTCGGGTCCCGTTCCATCTGTTCTTCCGCCCTACGTTCCCTTCCTGCTGGAGCTTTCGGGCACGATTATTATCTGGCACGAAATTTCCATTGAGGAGGAGCTAGGCAGCCGGGGTGGTCGGCTGGCCCATGGGTCAATCACCGGAGCGTGCGCCATGAAGATCCTTTTCGCAACCGATGGCTCCTTCTACGCCCTTCAGGCGGCTGCCCTACTCGGTTCCCGGCTGAACCCGGAACGGGTCTGCGGGCTCCAGGTCGTGGCCGTGGCGGCGGGGGACCCGGGAAAGGGACCGGAATCCACCGGTGGTCTTCCCCGGGGGGGGGGCGCGGCGGCAGCACGTCGATGGGTAGACCGGACCCTCGATGTGCTGGAGGGGTCGGGGCTTCCTCTGGATGGAGAGGTGCTTGAGGGGGACCCGGTCCAGACTCTGGTGGATCTGGCAGGGTCCGGGTCGTTCGACCTGGTGGTAGCCGGTGTGAAGGGGCAGGGTGCCGCGCCCTTCTTCGAACTCGGCCGTGTGGCGACGGCGCTCAAGCAGAAGGTGAACACGCCAGTTCTTCTGGTCCGCCCTCCCGGTTCCGACTCCTCTGGGGGGTGGATGGACGACGACCGGATCTCTCCCCTCCGGGTCCTCCTTCCCACAGATGGGGAGGGAAGGGAGGTGGAGACGGCCTGCCGTTTGCTGGGAGCCTTCCGCCTGGCCCGGGGATCAGTGGAGATCGCAGCGCTCCTGGGTGGGTCGGTTGCGCTCCCGGGAGAGCGCCCCCCGTCACGATGGGCCGGGAGAAATCGCGAGGAGCGGCGGACCCGGGCCCGCAGTTGGCTGGCGCAGACCCTCCCCACGCTGGAGCCATGGGAAGTGGTCTCTTCTTCCCTCCTGGAAGGACGTCCGGTTCGCGAGATTGAGCGACGGGTCCGAGAGACGGGTTCCGACTTTCTGGTCCTGAACTTGGCCGAAGTGGGTTCCCGAGGGACAGGGGCGACTCGCGTGGCCGAGGAACTGGTCTGGTTCGCGCCATGTTCGGTCCTGCTTCTTCGGGGCGGCGTGATCGAGACCACTCCTGACCTCTCCATGCTCCTGGACCAGGGACGGATGTCGGCATCGGAAGACCGCGTGCCAGACGAACTCTCTCTGGGTGGGTCGGCCTTCTAGAAGGCTGTGGAAGAAGTAGAGGGACTACCGAGAAGGGGTCTTGCGGTCCTGGGCAAGGCGGGTCGCTGAAAGCGATGCAGTAGCATCGGTGAAGCGGCCCAACGAAGATCCAGGGCCGCA
>REED01000151.1 GCA_007695225.1 Gemmatimonadales bacterium | reverse complement strand
CCGTTGAAGAAGTAGAGGGGCCGCCGTTGGGAGCGCCGGACCACCGCTACGCGGCGGTGCCCCCCGCTACGTAGGCGGCCCGTCGAAGACATAGCAGTAGCTACGTCGAGGCGGGCCAACGACCGAGGCGGGCCCCTGCCGCCCCAACCCGAAGGGGGAAGGGGGGTTGCGGCCCTGGATCTTCGTTGGGCCGCTTCACCGATGCTACCGCATCGCTTTCAGCGACCCGCCTTGACCCGGGCACCCACGCGCAAAGCGCGTGGGTCGCGCAAGACCCCTTCCCGGCGGCCCCTCTACTTCTTCAACGGCCTTCTAGGGGTTGGGGTGGCAGGGAGCTCCGTCGGTCATTGGTGCCCCTGCGCTTCCAGGGCTAGCGCCCTGTACTTCTTCACCAGCCTTGCCGCTTCTGGTTGGGCCTTCTACGCCTTTGTCACAGCAACGGGTCGAGGAACCTTCCCGCCATGCCCTCCCATCGGACGCCAGGAGAGTCCGAGAGACAGTGGGCTATCGGACGAGGCTCGCCGGGATGAGCACCGAATCAATCACGTGGATCACCCCGTTGGCGGCGGACACATCCGCCGTGACCACCCGGGCATCGTCCACGTGGACCATCTCACCGTGCACCGAGATTCGCAGTGAGCTGCCTTCCAGGGATTCGGCCCCAGTGAGACCCACGACCTGCTCAGCGGTCACCCGCCCTGCAACCACGTGGTAGAGAAGTACGGTACGGAGAGCTTCCGGATCGGCCAACAGGGACTCCACGGTGCCTTCGGGCAGTTGGGCGAATGCTTCGTCCGTGGGGGCAAAGACCGTGAAGGGACCTTCACTGCGAAGGGTATCGACAAGGCCTGCTGCCTCTGCTGCGGCAAGAAGGGTGGTGAACGCTCCGGCCTCGGCGGCGACATCCACCAGGTCTGGAGCGTGGTGAGCGGAATGGTCCTGAGCGGCGAGCGGAAGAGCAACACCGAGGATGGCCAGCGAAGCGAGCCCGCGGATCTTGACAAACATATATGAGAACTCCTCACGAGGATGAAACGATTCGACTTGTGCAAAGAGTGTACAGGGAGTGTCGAGGGCCTGTCAAGGGCGGACGGGGTGAAAGTTGTACGGGAGCTTGACGAGGGCATGGGAAACCTCTACGATTATGCATGGATATCCGTGACCCCACCTTGCCCCAATACCCGATCCGGGTGGTTGTTCGCCGGACCGGCCTGAATGCGTCCGTGCTTCGCGCCTGGGAGCGCCGGTATGGCGCGGTTGACCCTGGGCGTTCCGATGGCGGTCAACGGCTCTATTCGGAAGAGGACATCCGCAAATTGAGGCTCCTGAGCGAGGTGGTTGAAGCGGGCCACAGCATCGGTCAGATCGCCACGCTGCCCATCGAGGAGTTGCGTCGGCTTTCGCAGAAGGAGTTGGACAAAGGGGGTACGGTCACAACGGGGAATGGGACCGCCTCCCGACCGTCCTTCGCCCCTGGAGGGGGACCGGGGGCATTTCTGCAGGCCTGCCTCAGCGCCGTTCACGAGATGGATACCCGGAGCCTCGAGGCCTATCTGAGTCGAGCGGCCATGGCGTTGAATCCGGCCGAACTCGTGGATGACCTGGTGGTCCCGCTGCTCAATCGCATCGGGCTCCTGTGGGAGATCGGGGAAGTGGGTCCTGCCTCGGAGCACGTGGCCACCGCCGTCCTCCGGCGATTCCTGGACTCTCTGCTGGGTGCCCTGGGGCGCACGGCGGGGGGGCCCGTGATGATCGTGGGAACGCCTGCGGGGCATCGGCACGAATATGGGGCACTACTGGCCGCCGTGGTGGGCGCCGCGGAGGGATGGGACGTGGTCCTCCTGGGGGCCGATCTGCCGGCCAGCGAGATTGCCGAGGCAACGCGACGGAAGGGCGGGTTGATTGTGGCGCTCTCCGCCATTCATCCCATTGAAGATCCGGGCCTGCCCGAGGAGTTGGAACGTCTCAGGGAAGAACTGCCCAGTGATGTGGCGATTCTCATCGGCGGCCCCGCTGCTGGGTTCCACGCCGCCACCATGAATCTTCCGGGTGTGACCTATCTGCCTGACCTGCAGGCACTTCGGGAACACGCCCGCCAGGGCCTCGGAGTGGGCCTGCCCTGACGCCTGATGGGGGCATACTCCAAAGGGAAGGTGTTCCCCTCCTTTGTTCCACGTGGAACACCATCCAGTCGCCTGCCCCAGAGCGGGCCCAGACCGGTCGCCGGACCGGTCGCCTGACCCGTCGCCTGGCGCCTGGCCCGGGCTCCATCTGGGCCGCAGCGTTCGGGGGCTGGGTTCGGATGTGTCGAGCGGGATACCCTTCGCGGCGGGGGTGACGGGGAATATGGGTCTGGCGAAGCTGGCCAGGGTGGCGCCGCTGAGAGCCATGGGGAAGCAGGCTTCGCCCGGAACCACCGGCGACAAACGGCGAGGCCCCAGCAGCCTCCCTTTCGCCGCACTCGTCCTCGGGGGCCGTCGACGCCAACCTGTCGTATCAGGAAGGGCGTAGCCCGCCCGGACAAGTCGGGGCCCCGCGCGGCCGCCTCCCCCATTCCCTGCCCGGGAGCGCCAGAGAGGTGGCGGGCGAACTTGCATGCGGGTGCCCGCATTCTCTTCCACGACGGTCTCTCTCTCTCCCTTTTTTTCGCGCCCGTCGGGTTCCACGAAGGGCACAGGGCGACGGGCTGGGGGGCGCCAGGCGCGGCCATACGCCTACGCAGTGCAGGATCTCCTCCTGCCGGCGATCCACTGGGAGCCCAAAGCCGCGCCGATCCCGGAGGAAGCCGCCGCGGGTCCTTGAATCCCGGGCTCGGCGGTTGCGCTCCCAGCCCCCACCTTTTCCAGGGGCGCCAGGCGGTGGAGAGTGGTGCCCCTTAAGCCTCAGTCGCCGGAACAGAACCCCCTGACGATGTTCCACGTGGAACACAGGAAACCTTGGTGCCTCCTCTCGTGGGCTCTATATTCCCTCCCTTGGGAGTGCTCCGGGGGGGTGTGGGCCCCCAACTCCACCTCTCATCCCCCAGAAGCGGATGCCTGCATGGCTCGAATCATCGCCATCGCCAACCAGAAGGGCGGGGTCGGAAAGACAACCACGGCCATCAACCTGGGGGCCTCCCTGGCCCTCGCGGAGCGGCGAACGCTCATCATCGACATCGACCCGCAGGGAAATGCTTCCTCGGGGCTCGGCGTCGAGAAGGGCGAAGGGACACCCACGGTGTACGACATTTTGGTCGAACAGCAGCCGGTGGCGTCGTGCATTCAGCGAGCCGTCCATTTCCCAACCCTCGACGTGATCCCTGCGAACCGGGATCTCGTAGGCGCGGAAATCGAACTGGTCACCCGGGAGGGGCGCGAGGGGCTTCTCCGTTCGGCGCTGGGCGATGTCCGGCGCGAATATGACTTCATTCTGGTGGATTGTCCCCCCTCCCTGGGGCTTCTCACGCTCAATACGCTCACGGCTGCGGACTCGGTGCTGATCCCGATCCAATGTGAATTCTACGCCCTGGAGGGGCTGAGCCAGCTCCTGAGCACGATTCGGCTCGTCCAGAGGAGTCTCAATCCGGACCTCGAGATCGAAGGGGTCCTTCTAACCATGTTCGACCGGCGCCTGAACCTTTCGCGGCAGGTCGCGGACGAGGCCCGTGAGTACTTTGGAACCAGCGTCTTCGAGTCCGCCATCCCTCGAAATGTTCGCCTGGCGGAGGCGCCGTCGTTCGGTCAGCCCATCTCCATGTATGATGTCCTTTCTGCGGGGGCGCAGAGTTATCTGGCTTTGGCGGAGGAACTCCTGGGACGGACGGCAGAGAGGGACGCGACGGCGGCCATTGGCGAGGGTACGGTATGACGCGCCCCCGACGGCAACGGCTCGGAAAGGGATTGGGAGCGTTGCTGGGGGAAGAGTACCTTGCGTCATCGGCCGAAGGGATCGAGGTCCGCACCCTTCCTGTCCCGGCCATCGCCCCGAATCCCTTCCAGCCCAGGAGGGAATTCCGACCCGAAGAACTTGCTGATCTCGAACGTTCAATTCGGGAAAACGGGCTTCTCCAGCCGCTGGTGGTGCGGCCCTCGCCGGATTCCGCCGGAGACCGTTACCAGTTGGTTGCAGGGGAACGCAGACTCCGCGCAGTCACCGCTCTCGGGTGGGACGCGGTACCAGCGGTCGTCCGGGATGTAGACGATCGGACACTTCTCGTACTCGCCCTGGTGGAGAACATCCAGCGGGAGAGTCTCAGTCCCCTGGAGGAGGCTGAGGGCTATCAGCTCCTGGTGGAGGAATTTGCCCTTACCCAGGGAGAAGTCGCCCAAGCCGTGGGCCGGAGTCGTTCTTCAGTCGCCAACGCTCTCCGCCTCCTCCGCTTGCCCCCTTCGGTGCGCCGCCTGCTGGAGGAGGAGGCCCTGTCCATGGGTCATGCGCGAGCGCTTTTGGCGATTGACGATCCGGGGCGTCTGACGGAACTGGCACGGCGAGCGGCCCGCGAGTCCTGGTCGGTCCGAGAGGTAGAGGCCCGCGTGCGCCGGATCGTCGCCTCACATGAGGCCGGATCGGGGCCCGCAGAGGGGAGGGGCCAGGCCGGAGCAGGGGGGACGAAGTCCCATCGGGATCCGGCCCTCGCAGCTCTGGAGGAGGAACTCCGTCACACCCTCGGTACGCGGGTCGTCGTGAAGGGGGGCCAGACAGGAGGAGAGGGCTCCATTCGGATCCCCTTCGCTTCCGCATCCGACCTGGAGCGTGTCTTCCTCGTCATCACCGGCCGGGAGGCCACAGAGGTCGTGAGTTGATTCGTCGTGAACCCTGAATTCAAGGATGAAGAGCCCACCCTGACCCTGATGGCGGTCCCCCACGGGGGACGGCAGACGCGAACCCTGCGCCTTACATACCGGCACCTTCGCGCCATTCTGTTCGCCACTGCCGGATTCGGCTTTCTGGTCGCCCTCATGGCTGGCTCGTGGTGGTACTTGGCTGCAAGGGCATGGGAAGCCAACGCGCTGGAGGCCCGTTTGGCGGAGGCGCAGGCGGACCTGGGAAGAGTCGAAGCCCTGGCCATGACGCTGGTGGAGGTCGAGTCCGCCTATGAACATCTTCGGGGTCTCTTCGGTAGCGACTCGCTTCGGGGGGCCGGAGAGGTGTGGCTCCCACCCCCGAGTGGCCGGGCTCCCGCGGCGGCTCCCGCCGCACCGGGCGACCCGCCCACTGGCTGGCCCCTTACCGAGCGGGGCTTCCTCACCCAGCCCCTGATTGAAGGCGGCGGCAGGGACCCCGAACACCCCGGGATCGACATTGCCATTCCCTCTGGAAGCTACGTCCTGGCGGCGGGGGATGGACGTGTGTTGGATGTGGCAGAGGACCCCGTGTACGGGCTTCATCTGGTGCTGGACCACGGTGCGGGATATCGTACACTCTACGGCCATACCTCCTTCGCAACGGTTCAACCCGGAGACCGGGTGTTCCGGGGAGAAGTCGTGGCCCTGAGCGGGTCCACCGGGCGCTCAACGGCGCCACACCTCCACTTCGAAATCTTGCGGGATGGAGAGCCTGTGGATCCTCTCTCCCTCGTCCAGCGTCCCTGAAGAGTTGAATCCGGGCGTCTGCAGCTTGAAGGTCCCCTTTCTCTTCTCCACAACCGTAACCAAGAGCGTCGTCCCATGGCCCGTCTTCGTGAACGATCGGAAGCCCCGAATGGGCCGGTCATCTCCATCATCGGGCCCGGGATGAGAGTTGAGGGGGACTGTTTCACCGAAGGGACACTTCGCATCGAGGGGTCGGTGACCGGAACTGTCCATGCCGGTAAGGCCGTGGTCGTTGGCAAGGAGGGGACCGTCCAGGGCGATGTGGCTACACAAGATGCCGTGGTTGCAGGCCGGGTAACCGGGACGCTTCTGGCCGCTTCCCGCCTTGAGGTCCAGGCCACGGCCAGGATTGAGGGCGAGGTGCACACCCGGCGCCTGCAGCTCGAGGACGGGGCCGTCTTGAACGGTGCCGTTCGCATGGGCGAGGTCGAACTCGGCTCACCTGGGGAGACAGGCCACGCTTCCGGTATACATGCCCTCCCCGCCGACCGGATGGTCACGGAAGCCGTGTGATTCTCCACATCTGTGGAAAAGCCGGTAAACTCCTATTATATAGGCTGTTACCGCACTGCCACCAACTTTGCCCCCACCTTCTCCACAGTAGAGTGTGAGCCGGGAAGCCCCCTCCCCACCCGGAGACATGGATGGATTGTTCCCCCGTAGAAAGAGAATCAGTATTCGCCTTTCTGGAAGACCTTCTGCAGGTCCGGGACTTCCCGGACTACTCCGGAGCCTGGAACGGCGTGCAGGTTCAGCCTCCCCGCACCCTGAACAAAGTGGCGGTGGCGGTGGACGCGTCACTGGCCACCATTCAGGGAGCCGTGGAGGTCGGGGCGGACCTTCTCCTGGTGCATCATGGCCTCTTCTGGGATCCTGACCCCCGGCTGGTCGGCCCCCGCTTCGAGCGCATCAAGGCGTTGCTGGAGGGGGAGGTGGGAGTGTATGCCGTCCATCTCCCGCTGGATGCTCATCCCGAGGTGGGAAATGCAGCTGAACTGGCACGGGAGGTGGGAGTCCACCTGGAAGGTCGCTTCGGAGAGGGGAAGGGCGTGGAGGTCGGGTGGTGGGGCGTGGCGGGAGCCTCCCGGGAAGCATTCCACCAGGAGGTGGCTCGGGTGGTGCAAGGCCCGGTGCGCCTGATTCCCGGCGGTCCGGCTCAGGTGGGACGGGTCGGAGTCGTTACCGGGGCCGGCGGGAACTTCATCAGGGATGCCGCAGAGAAGGGGCTGGACACCCTCCTCACCGGGGAGGGACCCCATCACACCTTCGTGGAGGCCATGGAATACGGTGTGAACGTCCTCTACGCAGGCCACTACGCTACCGAGACCTGGGGTGTCAAGGCCGTGGCACGCCGGCTGGAAGAGCGCTTCGGACTGCCCTGGCACTTCGTGGACGTCCCCTCGGGCCTCTAGAAGGCCGTTGAAGAAGTAGGGGGGCCACCGGGAAGGGGTATTCAAAAGAGCCCGTCCAGGTACGCATGGACCCGCCAGGGCCCGCCTCCGCTGACACGACGCCCGAACTCGAATCGTACCAGGCCATCCAGGAGCGATAGCCCCATTCCCGCTGCCAGGTCCACCGGAGAGGGGGTCCCGGTTCCAAAGGGATCGATGCGAAGAAGATCTCCGAAGGCCACCAGACGGGCTCCCGGAACGCCGCTGCCGACCTCGGCCCTCATCAGCCAGAAGCTCCTCCCGACCCGCTCCCCAACCCTTCCCCCGCGGTATCCCTCCGGTCCCCCGGGGAAGAAACTGCGTTGGAGAGGGAGGCGAGGGGAGCCCCATCCCGCGCCCAACTCCACCGCACTTCCCCAGCGATCACCCAGGGGGAGGGTCATTCCCCCATTCGCCCTCGCCCGGAGATAGTCCAGGGTACCGGTGGCTCCCTCGAGGTGACTCCCGACAAAGAACCTCATCTGCCGGGGGTCCACCTCTGAATGCCATCGATGCTCCACCACGAGCCCCAGAAAGTCGCCAGGCGCCGCAGGTGGAACGGGGCTGAGCGGTCGGTGGGCGAAGATCCCCAGAAGGTGGAAGTCGGTGCCGGCCTGGGCGGGCCCCTGCCGCTCGGCGAAAAGCCGAGTCCGGCGGGTCAGGCGTCCCACCTGCCGGTCCCAGACCGCCTCGCCTCCCCAGGCGCGGTGGAGGGGGGTCGGCCCATCGCCGACCACCAGGGAGGAGAGGGAAGAGGCGAGAGTGTGGGGATCCTCCCAATCGGAAGACCCCACCAACCGGCGATAGACCGCAACGGTGGCGCGCTCCCGGGGAATCCCGGAGCGCACGGCGATCTCGCCGGTGGGGCGTAGAGCCGAGAGGCCGGATCGCACCTCTCCCCGGAGCTCGCGCCCGCCTGAGAGGTCCACCCTGGCCGACACACCGGATGCCAGGCCCTCCACCCGATTGAAACGGCTGAGCCCGCCCTGGAGACCCCATTGGAGGGTCGGCTTGAGGGTCGTCGCTGGTGGGAAGAGCTCTCGGACGGAGGCTTCCAGTTCCCGGAGCTCCTCCGGCCGAAATGCTCCCGGTTCACGGGCGGCGCGCCCTGTCAGCCCAGGGCCTGCCGCCAGCTCCGCTCCCGTGGGAACCACCACTACCAAGGACTCCGCCGGGGGCTCCGTGAACGCCTCGTCTCCTCCCTCTCGGCGAAAGTCCTCTCTCTCGTCCCGGGACTCGACCCCCGACCCCGAGGCTGTGGCGCTCGGGTCCGTCTCCCCCTCCTCGCCATGGGCGTCCCCCCCGCCGCGCCGACGGAGCGTCCACCCCTCGGGAAGGGGGTCGGGAACCAGGTCACCCGGCGGATCCCGATTCACCACTACCTCCGAGACTGTCCACTCCATCGTGACAGGGAAACGGGCGAGACGCCCCACCTGTCCCTCCCCCTCGAACGAGAAGCGACGAGGGATCCACCACCGGAAATCCTGGAGGGAGTGGTCTACGGAAATGAGACGGATCTCGGCTCGAATGGGGCGGAAGAGACGCGGCACGTCAGAAGCTCCATCGGGGTCCTCCAGTTCCAGGTCAAAGGGTCGGGAGGGCCGATACACCGAACGCACCAGCGCTCCGGTCGCCAGATCAAACCAGAGGGAGGCGGCCAAGAGCCGGAACTCCGCCCTTCGGGGTTCCACCCGGACCTCCGCGAGCGTGACCTGTCGCCGGTCCTCCGGAAGAACGATCCGCAGCGTGTCGCCGGAGTGGTATCGGTAATGGAGCCCTGCCGTGTCGGCCAAAGGGTGGAGGGCCCATTCGCCCGTACCAAAGGTCAGCCGATCACTGCCGGGCTCGAAGAGGAGGGGTGGGGGCGCCCCTTCCCTGGCCAGCGACCGGACAAGGCCGTCCGCCATGGACTCGGAGTCGTCGGAGGAGAGGCCGGCCACCGGCACCTCCCGACGTGCGGCCTCCCACCGCACGGTCCGCTCCCCCTCCCGCTCCCAGCGGACCCGTGCCACCCTTTCCTGGGTATAGAGCCCCCGTTCCCGCCGGAATCTCGCGGCGTCGAATCCCACGTAGATCCGTTCCCACATACGTCCATCGAAGCTGTCCAGTCCCTCCTCCCCTCGTCCGCGGGCCTGGCGCGCGGCCTCCACGAGGGCCCGTACATCGGCATCACCAAAGGTGTCCGAGACCGGGATGTCCGCCGCGGTGGGGTGCGGACCAAGGAGCAGGAGGATGAGAAGAAGAGACATGAGGAGCAGCGCTCCCTGGGGATGGTGGGCGGGGCCCGATGGTGAGAACGGCGCCCCGGAGATCGGGGGCCGTCTCCCAGCCCTACGGGAAGAGGCCGGTTCGGGTGTCAGAGCAACCGCAGCGGGGGCACCTTGACGGCGGGCCTCGGCGATGGGTCCGGAGAAGCTCGCCCCACTGCCATGTCCTCAGCGCCGGGCCCCACCGGGGTCAAATGGGTCCCGGCGCTGACGCCGTCTCGCTATTATACCGACTGAAGCCACCATTGTCCCCGTACCGGAAAGCCCATGCATTGCACCCAGTGTGGCGTCGAAGGAGAGGGGCGATTCTGCTCCGCCTGCGGCGCATCCCTCGTTGACATGTCCTGCCCTTCCTGCGAAGCCGATCTGCCCAGGGGGTCCCGCTTCTGCAACGAGTGCGGGTCTCCGGCCCAGCGCCGGGACCCGGTGGTCACAGGAGCCGGGCCGGGAGCCGGCAACGCTCCCGTGGCCTGGGCCGTGGCGGGAATCCTCCTGGTCGGCCTCCTGGCCGTGGCGGCGTTTCCCATCTTCTCTTCGGGCGATGGTGCACCGCGCGCAGGTGCTCCCCCACCGGGTGCTCTCGGGCCCGCCCCGAACGTGGACCTGGCCTCCATGACGCCTCGGGAGGCGGCGGACCGCCTGTACGAACGGATCGCCGTCGCCCTCAGCGCCCGGGACACCACCGAGGTGCTCAACTTTCTTCCCATGGCTCTGGATGCGTACGAGATCGCCCGGCCGCTGGACACCGACGGCCTCTTCCATCTCGCTCTCCTCCAGCGGGTCGCCCTCGATTTCGAGGCCTCCCTCGCCACGGCCCAGGAGGGACTCGAGATGGACCCGAACCACCTCCTTCATCTCTCCGCGGCCGCCGAGGCCTCCCGGGAGATGGGCCGGATGGACGAGGCTGCCTCATACTACCGGCGTCTCCTGGAGGCCTGGGAGGTAGAGTCGCAGCGGGATCTGGAGGACTATGAGGAACATGCCCGCCTTCTCCCGGTGATCCGCCAGGAGGCACAGGAATTCCTGGAGGGCGGATGAGCGAGGCACCGGAGTCGCCCCACGGGGGGGAAGCAGAGGCGGAGTCGACGCTGGGTCGCGAGCCCGAAGAGGAGAACCGCGCCTCTCCGGAGCCGAGGCGGGCCCCGACGCGGGAGCCGGAACACGAAACCGAGGACGAGCGTTTCCTCCGAAGCGATCTGACGGAGGAGGACCGCCCCTCCGCGATGGCTGCGGACTCGTGGCGCGTCTTCCGGATCATGGGGGAGTTCGTGGAAGGGTTCCAGACCCTTTCGAACATGGGCCCTGCCATCTCGATCTTCGGGTCCGCACGGGTTCTTCCATCGGAACCCATCTATGAGGCCTGCCGTGCCACAGCCGAACTCCTGGGGAAGGAGGGCTTCGCCATCATCACCGGTGGAGGTCCCGGCATCATGGAGGCGGCGAACCGAGGGGCCCGCGACGCAGGGGCCCCCTCCATCGGCTGTAACATCGAACTTCCCTTCGAGCAGGGGAGCAACCCCTATGTCGATGTGGGGATCGACTTCCGGTACTTCTTCGTGCGGAAGACCATGTTCGTGAAGTACGCCCAGGGGTTCGTGATCTTCCCCGGCGGCTACGGGACCATGGACGAACTCTTCGAGGCGCTGACCCTGATCCAGACGAACAAGGTCCATGATTTTCCCGTGGTCCTCTTCGGTTCGGATTACTGGGGAGGTCTTCTGGAATGGCTCCGGGGAACGATGAAGGCCACGGGAAAGATCTCCCCCGGGGATGTGGGGATGATGTTCGTCACCGACGAGCCATCGGAGGTCGTCCGCCATCTCCGGGAGCACACCCCGATCCAGGGTGCTCGGCGGGGCATCTGAGCGGACCACCCGATCCCTTTCAGAATTGGGGATCCATGCCGGAACCCCAGCCTTCCGGCGGTTGCCAGGGCACGCAAATCCGTGCTATGATCCGGCCCGAACTCTGCTCACCGACTACCGGAACCCCCGGAAGCGGCGGAGCGCAGGGCCTCGCGCTCCCCCGCGATAACGGGAGGGCGCCTTGTCTTATGATGTCGCCGGCGCCCTGCGCCCCCTGCGCCTGCCAGTTCCCTACGGGGTCTCCGTTGGCTTTCGCGCCGAGTCCCATGAAAGGATGAGGCGGGAGGATATGGCACGTGGCTGAGACTGTGACACGCACTCCGGGAGGCTACCACCCGGGGAAGAAGGATACCGGTGTAGTAAAGCCCAAGGGCACGGCCCGGATCCGTGCCCACGAGGGCCTGACCACCGTTCCCATCCGGGACCGGAAACCGGAGTGGCTCAAAGTGCGGTCCCCGGGGGGTCGGAACTACCTCCGCCTCAAACAGCTCATGCGCAGCCAGGAACTGCACACGGTCTGCGAGGAGGCGGGGTGCCCCAACATCGGGGAGTGCTGGGAGGCGGGCACCGCCACCTTCATGATCCTGGGGGACGTCTGTA
This sequence comes from Gemmatimonadales bacterium, assembly GCA_007695225.1. GTDB lineage: Bacteria > Gemmatimonadota > Gemmatimonadetes > Longimicrobiales > Gaopeijiaceae > T3Sed10-66. The sequence goes on along the minus strand of REED01000151.1, from coordinate 24,373 downwards.
CCCGGGCGTGCAAGTACTGCGCGGTGGCCCATGGGATGCCCACGGAGCTGGACGAGGATGAGCCCCGTCGCGTGGCCGAGACCGTGGCGGCCATGGAGCTGGAGCACGTGGTCATCACCTCCGTCAATCGGGACGAACTCCCCGACGGGGGTGCCGCCATCTACGCCGAGACGATCCGGAGAATCCGGGAGGAGGTTCCCGGGTGTTCGGTGGAGGTCCTCATCCCCGATTTCAAGGGGGACGAGGAAGCCCTTGGCGTGGTCATGAAGGCCCGGCCGGAGATCCTGGGGCACAACCTCGAGACGGTGGAGCGTCTCCACCCCGACGTTCGCCCCGGAGGACGCTACTGGCGCTCCATCTCCTTTCTTGGCGCTGCCAAGGCCATGGACGACTCTGTCCTGACCAAGACCGGGATCATCCTGGGAATGGGAGAGAGGGAGGATGAGATCCGGCAGGCCATGCAGGATCTCCGGGAAGCTTCGGTAGACATTCTCACGCTGGGCCAGTACCTCCGGCCATCGCCGGACCACATACCCGTGGCCCGGTGGGTCACCCCCCAGGAATTTGCCGAGTGGAAGCGGATCGGAGAGGGCGAGTATGGATTCCGCCATGTGGAGTCCGGCCCCCTCGTCCGCTCCTCGTACCATGCGAAGGAGCAGGCCCGGGAATTGGAGGCTGGAGCCCCGGGAACCATACGGACGGTGCTGGAGGCGGATATCCCAGCCCCTGCCGAGGTTCCCGGTCTCGGCCTCGTGCAGTTGGAAATGGGCCGTTCCGACACCAACGGAAGATCGGGAGCGAATTGATGGCCGAGACCCAGACCACCCGTCCCTCCGCCAGGAGCAACGGCAAGTCGGAAGCAGACCTGGAGGGCTTCAACCGGGACCAGCTCCATGGGTTCCTCCGGGAAATGCTCCTCTATCGTCGGTTCGAGGAAAAGGCCGAAGAGGCCTACGCCATCGGGAAGATCGGGGGCTTCTGCCATCTCCATATCGGACAGGAGGCGGCGGCACTGGGGTGCATCGGTCCCCTCCGGGAGGACGACTACGTGATCACGGCCTACCGGGACCACACCCAGGCCCTGGCCAAGGGGCTGGAGCCGGGCCCCGTGATGGCGGAGCTCTTCGGTCGGGACACAGGGAGTTCCCGGGGCAAGGGGGGCTCCATGCATATCTTCGGCCCCGACGACGGATTCCTGGGAGGACACGGGATCGTGGGGGCGCAGGTGCCCCTGGCCGCTGGAGTGGGTTTCGCCATCAAGTATCGGGGCGAGGACCGGGTCTGCGTCTGCTTCATGGGAGATGCGGCGGTCAACCAGGGGGCCTTCCACGAAGCCCTGAACATGGCTGCGATCTGGAAACTGCCGGTCATCTTCGTGGTGGAGAACAACGAGTACGGAATGGGAACCGCCTTCAGCCGGGTGAGTGCCCTCCCCGTGAAGGACCGGGCCAAGGGGCTCGGAGTCCCCTCCCACCACGTGGACGCGCAGGATCTCCTGGCCACCTGGACCCTGATGGAGGAGCTCATCGCGGCCGTTCGGGAAGGCGCAGGCCCCCAGTACCTGGATGCCCGGACCTATCGGTTCAAGGGCCACTCCATGTCGGACCCGGTCTCCGGCACCTACCGGTCGAAGGAGGAGGTGCAGAAGCGGGTGAAGGAGCAGGATCCCATCACCCTTCTCCGGAACCGCCTCTACGAAGCGGATCTCCTCACTGAGGACGAGTTGAAGGCCATGGACGACGAGGTGCGTAAGGAGGCGGACGACGCGGTGCAATTCGCCGAGGACTCCCCCCTTCCCGACCCGCAGGAGCTCTACACGCACGTCTATTCGGAGATCAACGAACACGGGCGGCTCTTCTTCGATGGCCGCGACCGGGAAGGGGAAGACTGACCATGCAGACCATCACGTATCGCGAGGCCCTGAATCAGGCGCTGGCCGAGGAGATGGAGCGGGATGAGTCCGTCTTCCTCATGGGAGAGGAGGTGGCAGAGTACGACGGGGCCTACAAGGTGTCCAAGGGACTCCTGGAGCGCTTCGGGGATCGACGGGTGGTGGACAGCCCCATCTCCGAGTTGGGCTTCGCCGGGATCGGCGTGGGTGCCGCCATGGTGGGACTCCGCCCGGTCATCGAGTTCATGACCTTCAACTTCTCCATCCTGGCCCTGGATCAGGTGATCAACCACGCGGCCAAGATGTACTACATGACCGGGGGCCAGATCCCGGTCCCCATGGTCTTTCGCGGCCCCTCCGGCGCCGCACTCCAGCTCTCGGCCCAGCACTCCCAGGCCTGCGAGACCTGGTATGTTCACGCGCCAGGGATCAAGCTGGTGACTCCCGGCACCCCCGCCGACGCGAAGGGGCTCCTGAAGGCCGCCATCCGGGACAACGACCCGGTGGCCTTCATGGAAGGCGAGCTCCTCTACAACATCAAGGGTGAAGTCCCGGATCCCGAGGACGGGGATTTTGTGATTCCCCTGGGGGTGGCCGAGGTGAAGCGGGAGGGGGCCGACGTGTCCATCATCACCCACGGGAAGATGGTCCATGTGGCTCTCATGGCCGCAAAGAAACTGGAAAAGGACGGGGTGGACGCGGAGGTCCTGGACCTCCGGAGTCTGCGCCCCCTGGACGTGGAGGCCATCCTCGCCACGGTGCGGAAGACGAACCGGGCGGTCTATCTGGAGGAGGGATGGCCCTATGCGGGCATCGGGTCACAGATCGTGGCCACCATCCAGGAGGAGGCCTTCGATCACCTCGACGCTCCCATCCTCCGGGTGACCCAGGCGGACGTGCCCATGCCCTATGCCAAGAACCTGGAGCAGTTGGCCAAGCCCGACGCGGACCGGGTGATCCGGGCCTGCAAGCGGGTCCTGTACCGCGACTGATTCCGGTGCCGCATGACGCATGCGGCGCGACACCCCCCCCGGCTCCCGGACTCCGGGACTCCGGGACCCCTCACGAACCAACCAGGCAGAAGACGAATGGCGACCAAGGTCCACATGGAAGCGCTTTCCCCCACCATGGAGGAGGGGCAGATCGTCCAGTGGCTCAAGTCGGAGGGCGACAACGTCAGCAATGGCGATGTCCTGGCCGAGATTGAGACGGACAAGGCCACCATGGAACTCGTAGCCAGGGGTGAGGGCGTCCTCCGGAAGATCCTGAAGCAGGAGGGGGCGACAGCTCCAGTGGGTGAGGTCATCGCTGTCATCGGGGCCGAGGACGAGGATATCTCGGAACTGGTGGGAGACTCGGGAGGGGACGGCGAGGAGAAGGCTCCTCCAGCGAGGGAGGAGGAGGAGGAGCAGGAGACCGAGGCGGACGAGACCGAGGCGGAGGAGACCGAGGACGAGGAGTCCGACGAGCCCTCCTCCGAGTCTGCTCCAGAGACCTCGGAGGGCGACGGACGCATCAAGGCTTCTCCGGTGGCCCGTCGTCTGGCCCGGGAAGAGGGAGTGGAGCTGGAGGGCCTGAAGGGATCCGGGCCTGGGGGGCGGATTGTGAAGCGGGACGTGGAGGGGGCGGCGAAGGGGAAGGCGGAGCCCTACCGGCCCTCCGTGGCGGCTCGGGCCGATGAGGCAGCGGACTACGAGGATGTCCCCCTGAGCCAGATGCGGAAGACCATCGCCAAACGGCTGGTGGAGTCCATCGGACCGGTTCCCCACTTCTTCCTCACCATCGATGTGGATATGACCGGTGCCGTGGAGGCCAGGCGGCGGATCAACGCCCGCCTGGAACGGGAGGGGGTGAAGATCTCCTTCAACGACATCATCCTGAAGGCGACCGCCCTGGCCCTGGCACGGCACCCCGAATGCAACGCCCACTGGGGCGGGGATCACATCCGACGGTTCCACCGGGTTCACCTTGCCGTCGCCGTGGCCATCGACGACGGTCTCATCACGCCGGTGATCCGGGACGCCCACCGGAAGGGGATGGCGGAGATCGCCGAGGAAGTCCGGGATCTGGCGGGTCGGGCCCGGGAGAAGAAGCTGAAGCCCGACGAATACACGGGGGGCACCTTTTCGGTCTCCAACCTGGGAATGTTCGGAATCGAGGAGTTCACCGCCGTCATCAACCCGCCCGAGGCGGGAATCCTGGCGGTGGGGGGAATGGAGGAGCGACCCGTGGTGGTGGATGGAGAGTTGGAGATCCAGACCCGAATGAAGATCACCATGAGTTGTGATCACCGGGTCATCGACGGCGCCCAGGGCTCCCGCTTCCTGCAGACGCTCAAGGGAATCCTCGAAGAGCCCCTCATGGCGCTGGTCTGACGCCTGGGTCGGGTCGGCCCTCTCGGGATCAGCCAGGGCCGGGTGAGAGAGCCAAGGCCGGGTGAGAGACCCTGCCCCCCTATTGCCGTTCTCCGTGATCGCTGAACTTACTCAGAACCGGAGCGTGGCTTTCACCCCCATGGCACGAACCGCTCCATCCACAGGCGTTTCATCCGGGGGCGGCACGTCCTGCGGGAGGATCCAGGGTTGGACCTCCACACGGATGCGACGTCCCGAGTGGATGGCTGTCCCCACCGAGACAGCTCCCGCCACGAGGTTCACCACGGCCAGCCGGCGCAGTGCCGCGTGCTCCTCATCCAGCCGGGATGCACCCAGCATCAGGGATGAGGCTCCGGCTGCCAGGCCCAGCGTGACGCCCAGGGACGGGACCTCCTCCCGATGGAGCCCGACCAGATTCCATCCGGTGGCCAGACCACCCACGATGCCGGCGGCCAGGGAGGTCGTGCGGTAACGAGGGGGAACCGGAGGCGTCTCGGGCTCGGGGGTTGGCCAGCCCCGGTAGGCGGGCTGAATCCAGGTCGCCTCATCCACGGAAAGACCGTTGGCGCGCAGCCACTCCAGGAGCCCGGACTCGTCCGCGAGGTCGGGAATACGGGCCAGGTTCCGGGTTCGGGCCACGCGGTCCACCATTTCCCCGTGCCCGTCGGCTGCCAGCAGGAATCCCATCGCGCAGAGGACTCCCCGATCGTCCCGGAAGACAGGCACGCGCCTCCCGGGAAGCTCGAGGTTCCGGGGGAATTCACCCGCCAGGCGATAGGCCCTCAGGCGATCCAACTGGCGTAATCGAGCGTCGCGTTGGTCTGGAGAGAGGTGGGTGGGGGTCCGCGCGCGCAGTTCCTCCTCCACCCGTTCCAGGTGGGTCTCGATCCGCCTACGCTCCATTTCCAGAAACCAGGTGGCAGGAGGGAGGATGGAGGCCTGTTCGGCGACCCCTGGAGGGGAGCTGTGGGGAGCGTTCCCCGCAGGAGCGTTCCCCGCAATGGAATCGAGGGAGAGGATCGTCAGCGCCGCCAAGGCGATGAGTCCTGACCCGATGAGCCCTGCGAGATATGGGAGTGGTCTGCCGTGACGCATGGGAAACTCCGGAGTGGACGCCCCGAACCGAACGAAGGTGCCAGTGACGGATAGGCTGCGGCGAGGGCCTGGAAAGCCGCCGTTCCCGGGGGACGGAACGATCCGTCCTTCCACTCCTCCAAACGAACGAGAGCCCCGTCATGTGACAGGGCTCCCGAAGCAGCCGCAGCGTGCCGGTGGCCCGGTGTCCCGGTGGCCCGGTGTCCCGGCGAACGCGACCGAAACGCCCTGGGCCGGCCTGGGCCGGCGTCAGCTGAAGGCCGGCGTCAGCCGCCTCCCCCCGATCCGAAATCCACGCGGGGTACCGACCGCTCCCCCTCCTCGATCTCGAAGAACTCCCGGGGTCGGAAGGAGAAGGCGTTGGCCACGAGGTTGGACGGGACCGAGCGGATCTTCGTGTTGTAGTCCCGGACCACCGCGTTGTAGTAGCGCCGGGCCCGCTGGATGGCGTCCTCCAGCTGCTGGAGATTGCGCTGAAGGTCCATGAAGTTCTCGTTGGCCCGGAGCTGGGGATAGGACTCTGACAGCGCGAAGAGGGAGCGGAGCGTCCCCGTGAGCTGATTCTCGGCCTCGGCCCGGGCCTCGGGCCCCTGCGCCCCCATGGCCTGGTTCCGGGCCTGGATGACCGCCTCCAGCGTCTCCCGCTCGTGGGAGGCGTATCCCTGGACGGTGGAAACCAGGTTGGGGATGAGGTCGTGGCGGCGCTTCAACTGGACATCGATGTCCGACCAGGAAGCGTCCACCTGCTCCCTGAGCTTCACCAGACCGTTGTAGATGAGAATCACCCCCATGACCACGAGAGCGAGGACTACAAGTAGGATCCACATGGGTCAGGCTCCAGATAGGAAGAGATTCCCCCCGGCGCCGCGAGGGGGGCTGTTCCCGCCGCAAGGGCAGGAAAGGGGTATAAGGTCGGGCGGCGCACCCCGGGATGGTGCATGTTTAGGCGCTGCCGTCCTGTCTGTAAAGCTCCTCCCGTTCCTCCGGGTATGGGGGAAGGGGAGGTCCCGTCGGCACGGAGCCGGAGGCCTTCGCCTCGACCCTTCCCCCCGATCGGGCTTGGCAGACCCCTGCGGGGCGGTCTAACTTGTCGGCGGTTCACGATCGGGGATACCGGGGGCGCGTCGGAACAGACGGCTCCCTTCACGAGCAGACGAGTCGAGGTGCAGCGTGGCGGGGAACGACAAGAACAAGAAGAGCTTCGACCTCCTGATGATCGGTGGAGGCCCAGGCGGCTACGTGGCGGCGATCCGGGCCGCCCAGCTCGGGCTGGACGTAGCCTGCGTGGAGACGGAAAAGCTGGGGGGCGTCTGTCTCAACATCGGGTGCATCCCCACCAAGGCCCTCCTCACATCTGCCCTCCTGGTGAACGAGGTGAAGGACGCCAAGAAGCACGGGATCTCCATGGCGGAGCTGTCGGTGGACCTCGGCCCTGCGCAGGAGCGCAGCCGGAAGGTGGCGGACCAGCTCAACCGGGGTGTCACCATGCTCTTCAAGAAGAACAAGGTGACCCACATCGAGGGATATGGCCGCTTGGCCGGGAAGGGCAAGGTGGAGGTGGAGGCCTCCGACGGATCCACCAGCACCTACGAGGCCAAGCACATCCTTCTGGCCACGGGTTCCCGGCCCAGGAGTCTTCCCTTCCTGGAGATCGACGGGGAAAAGATCTGGTCCTCCGATGACGCACTCTTCGCCAAGGAGGCCCCCGAGACCCTGGCCATCGTGGGCGCAGGGGCCATCGGGATGGAGTTCGCCGACATCTTCGAGGCCTACGGCTCCAAGGTCACCATCCTGGAGGCTCTGGACCGGGTTCTTCCGGTAGAGGACAAGGACATCTCCGCCCAGATGGAGAAGGCCTTCAAGAAGCGGGGAATGGACATCCACACCGGAGCCCGGCTGGAAAAGGCCGAGCCCGGAAAGAAGGGAGTGACCCTCACCTTCAAGGACAAGAAGGGTGAGACGCAGACCCTCACCGTGGACCGGGTCCTTTCGGCGGTGGGCCGGATCCCCAACACCGAGGATCTTGGCCTGGACAAGGCCGGGGTGAAGCTCACCGAGAGGGGCAACTTCATCGAGGTGGACCAGTGGATGCGCACGAACGTCGAAGGGGTGTATGCCGTAGGCGACTGCGCCGGCGGACCCCTGCTGGCCCACAAAGCCTCCCATGAAGGCATCGTCTGCGTGGAGAAGATTGCCGGCGAGGCCCATGGCCCGGTGGACTATGCCAACATTCCCAATTGCACCTACTGCCACCCCGAGGTGGCCTCGGTAGGGCTCACCGAGGAGCAGGCCCGGGAGCAGGGGCACGACATCGAGGTGGGCAAGTTCCCCTGGGTGGGGAACGGACGGGCTCTGGCCCATGGTGATGCCGAGGGCTTCATCAAGGTGATCCGGGACAAGAAGTACTCAGAGATCCTGGGCGCCCACATCATCGGGCCCCACGCTACGGAACTCATCGCCGAGTTCGTGCTGGGACGCCACCTGGAGTCCACGGTGGAGGAGATGGAGAAGGCCATCCATCCCCATCCAACGCTCTCGGAGGCCGTAGCGGAAGCGGCGCTGGCCGCCCTCGGTCGTCCCATCCACATCTGACGAACAACGGTCAGCCCAAGGGTCCGCCGAAAGGTCTGTCTGGGTCGGGGTCGATCCCTCGGCCCAGGCAGGCCCCGGCGTCGAGAAGGGGAGGTTCATCATCGAGTTGGAGCAACCATCGCCGCCCACCGGGCAAATCAAGCCATCTGTAGCAGGGCGCCGGGCCTCGGATCCGGAGGGTTCCCAACCGCCGACAGGGGAATCCGAGCGGGGGGAGAGGCGCCCTCACCTTGCGCCGGCTCCCCGGGAATGGAGCCGGGAGGAGGAGGAGGCCCTCCGCCTCTGGGTCGCCCTGGCCCGGTCCTATCAGACCTTTGCACGAGAAGTGGGGATCCGCGTGTCCGACTACGGGCTCACCGTTCCCCAGTTCGGGATCCTTGAGGCCCTCTACCACCTTGGCCCGCTCTCCCTCGGGGAACTGGCGGACAAGCTCCTGGTCACCGGGGGAAACATCACCTACGTGATGGACCGGTTGGAGAAGCAGGGCCTGGTGGAACGGCATCGCTCCGAAACCGACCGCCGCGTGGTGCAGGCGCGCCTGACACCGCAGGGGCGAGCGAAGATCGCGTCCGTCTTCCCGGGGCACGCCTCCTTCATTCGGGAGCTGGTATCACCCCTGAACCGGGAGGAACGTCAGCGGGCTCGGGAGCTCCTGAAACGTCTGGGGAAGGGTATCGCCCGGACCGACCTCCAGGATGCCGGCGAGGATCAGGACGAGGCCGGAGGGCTGAAGGGGTAGAGGGCCAACCCCAGCGCGCCCCCGGCCCCGCGCCTCCGGGCTTCCCGGGGTGGTTCTCGCTCAGGCCGGCTCTGCAGGGACCGGGGTTCCTCCGGTCTCCAACTCGATGCCTCGCAGCCGGAGCACCCTGAGGAGTGCGTCGCCGACCTTGTTGTTGGGGGTGGAAGCCCCGGCGGTGATTCCCAGTTCAAAGGGTCCCTGGGGCAGCCAGTCCGATTCCACCAGCTCCGGTGTCTCCACCGCCAGATCCGGTTTGTGCCGGATGGTTCCCGACTCGGGGTCGATGCAGTCGGAGTCCTCCACATGGAAGGCCCGGGTATACTGCCGGCACATGTGGGCCAGGTGATTCGTGTTGGAGGAGTTGTAGCCACCAATCACGATCATGATGTCAGGCGGCGAGACCATCATCTTCTCCACCGCGTCCTGTCGTTCCTGGGTGGCGGAGCAGATCGTTCCGAAGGAGCGGAAATTGTTTTCGGCGTAGTCCTCACCCCGGGCTTCCACCATGGCCTTCCGGAGCCGGGCGCCGATGGCCAGGGACTGGTTGGCCAGCATGGTGGTCTGGTTGGCCACCCCGATGCGTTCCAGATGGACGTCGGGGTCGAAGCCCTCCGACGCCCTGATCCCGAACCGCTCGAGGAACTCCTCCCGGGAAATGGCGTCGGGAGCCCCGGTCATGTAGTCGCAGACGATCTCGGCTTCCTCCATGTCCCGAACGATGAGATACTTCCCCTCGGGATGCTTCCGGACCTGCGAGGCGGTGGCCCGGCTCTCCTCGTGGGTATACTTGCCGTGGATGATGGAGGTGAACCCGTCCCTGGCATATCCCTCAACCCGCTTCCACACCAGGAGTACGGATCCGCAGGTGGTGTCCACCAGAACGCACCCCTTCTCCCGCAGCTCGTTGAAGGCCTCGATGGTCACGCCGAAAGCCGGGAGAAGGACAACGTCTTCCGCTTTCACCCGGGAAAAGTCGAACTTCCCGTTGTCATCCGGATAGATGAACTCGATGTCCATCTCCCGCATCCGCCGGTTCACATGGGGGTTGTGGATGATCTCCCCCACGAGATACACCTTCTTCTCCGGGAACTTGGTCCGGGTCTCGTAGGCATAGTCCACCGCCCGGTCGACGCCGTAGCAGAACCCGAATTCCTCGGCGAGGCGGACGGTGACGTCACCATAGGTCTGGGTGTAGCCCCGAGCCCGGATCTCCTCCACGAGGGAAGAATGGTACTCGGCTTCAATGATGGGCCGGACCTGGTGCTTGAGGCCCAGGCCCTTTCGGAAATACGTCTGTTCGATGGTCATATGGAAGATCAAATGCTCTGGAGTCGAAAGGGATCCCACGTGAGGAACCCCAGGGGAGGGGGGGCGTTCCCCTTCCAGTGGCTCGCCCCGAATGGGAGAGGGTCCCCGTGCCTCGCAGCTCGGGTGCGCGGTCTGCGAAAACGGCGGGAAATGCGATGATTGCGCGGCTCGGATGTCTCTTCGTGATGGCTCCCATCGTGGAGCTGTTCCTCTTGCTTCGGGTGGGGCAGTGGTTGGGCGTCCTTCCCACCATGGCCCTGGTGGCAGCCACCGGAGTCCTCGGGGCCTGGCTCGTCCGGACCGAGGGGGTGAGGACCATGGCCCGCTTCCAGGAGCAACTGGCCCGGGGGGAGCTCCCCGGGAAGGTCCTCATGGACGGCGCCGCCATCCTGGTGGGCGGCGCCTTTCTTCTGACTCCCGGGGTGCTCACGGACGTGGTGGGATTCGCACTCCTCTTCCCTCCTACACGCAGCCTTCTCCAGGGGTGGGCGGCGGCACGACTTGCGCGGGGGCTCGAATCGGGGAGAATTCACGTTGCGTCCACCGGATTCGGCTGGGGAGCCGGCTTCCCACACGACTCGGGCCGCAGGGGCGACCAAGGGCCGCCTTTCCGTCCGCCCCCGGGAGGGCCACCATCCAGGCCCAGGGGGAATGGAGAAGGAGGAGGGGAGGAGGAACCACCCCGTCCGCCCCGCCCCGGAGAAATCATCCAGTGACACGTCGGTCCCTGCGGGCCCGACGATCCCAGACCCACCCGATCCAGTGGAGACCACATGGACCAGGACCTCAGTTTTCTGGAGCGCCTCCTCGAGGAGCCCGGCCCCTCGGGCTTTGAGACCCGTCCCGCCCGAGTCTGGCGAGAGGAAGCGGCGAGTTTCGCCGAGCGGGTCTGGTCCGATGTCCACGGCAACTCCTTCGCTGCGGTGGGCGAGGGGCGCCGTCCCCGGGTCATGTTGGCTGGACACATGGACGAGATCGGCCTGCAGGTGACCCACGTGGACAAGGAGGGGTTTCTCTACGTGGATGGGATCGGTGGCTGGGACTCCCAGGTCCTGGTGGGGCAACGCATCCGAATCCTGGCCCGCGCCGGCGATATTCCGGGGGTGATGGGAAAGAAGCCCATCCACCTGATGAAGCCCGAAGAGCGGAAGAAGGTCACGGAGTTGCAGGACCTCTGGGTGGACGTGGGCGCTTCCTCTGCGGAGGAGGTGGCGGAGCTGGGCATCCGGGTCGGGGATCCGGCGGTGCTGGCCTCGGGATTCCTCCGGCTGGCCGGTGACCGTATCGCCTCGAGAGCCATCGACAACCGGGTGGGAGCCTTCGTGGTCCTGGAGGCCCTTCGCCTTCTGGCCCGTGACCCGGCCGAGCACGCGGGGTGTGTCGCCGTTGGCACGGTTCAGGAGGAGATCGGCTATACCGGTGGAGGGGCCCGGAGCTCCGCCTTCGCCCTGGAACCGGAGGTGGCGCTGGTGGTGGATGTGACCTTCGCCACCGACGTGCCGGACATTTCCAAGAAGGAGGTGGGGGAGCACAACCTCGGAGGAGGGCCTGTCCTGAGTCGGGGGTCCGCCACCCATCCCCTGGTCTTCGACCGCCTGGTGGAGGTGGCGGAGGCGGAGAAGATCCCCTTCTCCCTACAGGCCCAGCCCCGGTCCACCCGCACCGACGCCGATGGGATCTTCATGGTACGGGCGGGCATTCCCACCGGTCTCATCTCCATTCCGAACCGCTATATGCATTCCCCCAGCGAGGTGGTGTCGGTGGAGGATCTCCGGAGGGCCGCTCAGATCCTGGCCGGCTTCGTGCGGGCGCTGGATCCGGAGACATCCTTCGTCATTGACTGAGGGCTTCCCTCTTCCCCTTCCATCGCTTCGGCGGCCAGGACCACCAGCGTCACCCAGAGGAGGTCCGCCAGGAGGAGGTGCCCGAGACGGCCGGCGGGGGGATTTCCCAGCAGGATGGTGAGGGGCCCCGCCAGGAGTTGGACCGCCGCCAGCGCTGCGACGATGGTTGAGAGTTTCCAGACCCAGCCCTCATGGGGGCCCCAGCGACCGTCGCCGGCCGGGGAGAGCGAATCGCGGGAAGCGGCCCGGAGCCGGAACGCCATCCGAACGAGGATGGCCACCACGGCCACCGCCAGGAGGGGATGGAGGATCCGCAGCGATACGAGGAGGTGCTCGGGGTCCAGATACTGACCGACCCCTTCCTGGACCGTCCCGGCGGGAAAGGCGGTGGTGGCCAGCCCGGTCCACGCGCCTGTCCAGGCCAGGGCCAGTGTCCCCAGCACCCCGGGGAGCAGGAGGCGAACCCGGTCGGAGCGGAGGGACGGCACCCTCGAGGTTCCCCGGCTGGCCCACCAGGCGGTGAGGATCAGGGCGGCCATGAGAAGGAAGGTGTTGGTCACATGGACCGGGCGGATGAGGATGCGACCGGTGGACACGTCGGTGGCCACCCACCCGAACACCACCAGCACGGCACCGAAAAGGGACTCGGAGACGGTGAAGAGTAGGGAAGCCCCTGCCGCCTTTCGCACGGCCGCTCCCCGTGGGAAGGCCCGGAAGGCCCACACGGCCATGGCCAGCACCAGGAGGAGAACCAGGCCCGACGAGAGGCGGTGGGTGAACTCCACGAAGGTGGAGAAGTGGGGTGTTGCCGGAACCACGGCCCCATGGCAGAGGGGCCAATCGGTTCCACACCCGTCCCCGGATTCGGAGATCCGGAGGAAGTAACCCCACAGGATCGCCAGCAGGGAGTAGCCGAACACTCCCCAGGCGAAAAGACTGAACCGACGGTTTCTCACGGTCGCTTCGTCATCGTGGTTCATCATGGGCGGGTCGACACGGGAGGGACCTCCACGCCTGGGGCTGCGTTGACTGCATCCGAGGCCAACCATTAAACTAACGCCCCAATGCGGTTGTGATGAACGGGGTCCGGAACAGTCCGGCCCCCGAAGCTTTTTCGAGGAAGATTCAGGCTATGCAGAACGTCACCCAGCTTGTGAAAGAACTTCAGGAAATGCGGGACCAGGGCTTCCTGTCCGACGCCCTCCTCCGTCACGCGGTGAAGAAGGTGAAGCGGGCGTCGGACAAGTACGACTGGGTGGGGGTCTACCTCCTGAACGAAGCCGGTGACGAACTCTGGCTCCACAACTACGTGGGCAGCCCCACCGAGCACTCCCGGATTCCCGTGGGCTCCGGGGTGTGCGGAACCGCGGTGGAGGAGAAGACCAACCAGAACATTCCGGACGTGTCCGCGGTGGAGAACTACCTGGCCTGTAACCCGGAGGTCCAGTCCGAACTGGTGGTGCTGATCCGGGCCGGGGACGAGATCTTCGGCCAGATCGACATCGACTCCGACGAGAAGAAGGCCTTCTCCGACGAAGACGAGGCCGCCGTCCAGGCCGTGGCCGACAAGCTTGCGGAGCAGATCGCGGCCGAGCGCCGCTGATCGCTCCGCGAGAGCGGACCCTCGAGCCGGCGCCGAGGATGGAGCCCCGTGTCGTCCAGGCGGACAACGCGGGGCTCTTCACGTTGTCGGGTACCCGAACCCACCTGATCGGGCGGGAGCGGGTGGCGGTGCTGGATCCAGGGCCGGACGATCCACTCCACGTGGACCGGCTCTGCCGGGAGCTGGAAGGGGCCTCCCAGGTCACGATCCTGGTGACCCACGGCCATGCCGACCACTCGGCAGGGGCCCTCCCGCTTGCCCGGGCCCTGGAGGTGGGCGCGATCCCCGAAGTGGCCCAGGTCCGGGTCAGGGGGGCCGCGCCGGGGATTCCGGAAATGCTGGCGGACGAAGAACGGGTGCGGACCGACCATGGTACGCTCCGGGCCCTCTGGACCCCCGGTCACGCTCGTCCCCACTTCGCCTTCCTCTGGGAGGAGCCCAACCTCCTCTTCCCTGGAGATCTCCTTCTGGGGGAGGGCAATACGGCCTGGGTGGGGTCCTATCCAGGGTGCGTGGCGGACTACCTGGCCTCCCTGGACCGACTGGAGTCCCTTTCCGCCACCCGGATCTTTCCCGCCCACGGCCCTCCCCTGGAAGACCCGGTAGGGGCGATCCAGCGTTTCCGTGGGCACCGGCTCCATCGTCTGGAGCAGGTGGCGGCGGCCCTGGACCAGGATCCGGCCATGGAGACGGATCGCATCGTGGACCGGATCTACGGTCCGGCCCTCCCCCCGTCCCTCCGGGGCGCAGCGCGGTGGAGCGTCTTCGCCCTGCTGGATCACCTGGGTGCCCGTCCCTTTCCTCCGGGAGCTCCCCTGGAAGAGGGATGAATCCCGGTCGAGGCCGCGCTCTCCCCCGCCCGGCAAGCTAGCTTGATGTTAGGGCGGCCCGTGTGATATCCTCTCCACCATCCGCCCTTCTCACGCCGGCTCCGCACCGGTTACGTCATCCTCCCCGTCTCCGCCCCGGGCCCACGTGTCCTCCTCTGTGCCCTCCGCGCCTCCCTCGCTGAGCCCCTCCCTGGTGGAGGGGCTCCAGTCCGCGGTGGGCGAGGCTGCCGTGATCACCGAGGCGGATCGGCTCCTGGTGTACGAGTCCGACGGGCTCACCCAGTACCGGGTCCCGCCGGCGGCGGTGGTCCTCCCGGCGAGTGAAACGGAGCTCCGGGAGGTCATCCGGATCCTGGCGCAGGCGGATCATCCCTTCGTGATGCGAGGGGCGGGGACGGGGCTCTCCGGGGGGGCCCTGGCCATGGACGGTGGCGTGGTGGTGGGGACGGCGCGGATGGGCCGGATCCTGGAGGTGGACCCCGCCAATCGTCGAGCCCGGGTGGAGCCCGGCGTGGTGAACGCCTCCCTCACCCGGGCGACCCGCGTCCATGGCCTCATCTACGCCCCGGACCCCTCCTCCCAGAGCGCCTGCACCCTGGGTGGGAATGTGGCGGAGAACTCAGGGGGGCCACACTGCCTCAAGTACGGCGTCACCTCCCGGTACGTCACCGGTCTCCACCTGGTCCTCCCCGACGGGTCGGAAGCCCGGCTGGGTGGGATGGGACGGGAGGAGGAGGGGCTGGACCTGGTGGGGCTGTTCGTGGGCTCGGAGGGGTGCTTCGGGGCCGCTTCGGAGATCGAGGTCTCCCTGGTGCCCGAGCTCCCGGGGGTGCGCACGCTCCTGGCCCTCTTCGAGAGCGTGGAAACGGCAGGGGTGGCGGTCACCGCCATCATGGCGCGGGGCCTTCTCCCTGCGGCGCTGGAAATCGTGGACCGGGAGACGATCCGCGCCGTGGAGGCCTCGGCCTTCGCCGCGGGTTACCCCACCCACGTGGGTGCGGCGCTGGTGGTGGAGTTCGATGGCCTGGAGGAGGGGCTGGACGAAGAGGTGGAACTGGCCGCCCTCCTCTGCCGGGAGGCGGGGGCCGAGGAGGTCCGGATGGCCGCTTCGGATGAGGAGCGGGCTGCCCTCTGGCAGGGGAGGAAGAAGGCCTTCGGGGCCATGGGCCGGATCGCCCCCGATCTCCTGGTGCAGGACGCCACCGTCCCCCGGAGCCAGCTCCCCGCCGTCCTGGCCCAGATCGCGGAGATCGGGACCCGATACGGCCTCCGGGTGGCCAACGTCTTCCACGCCGGGGATGGGAATCTCCACCCCAACCTCCTCTTCGACCGGAGGGACGCCGAGGAGCTCGCCCGGGTGGAGGCGGCTTCGGGGGAGATCATGGAGGCCTGCATCCAGGCCGGGGGGACCATTACCGGGGAGCACGGCGTCGGGGTGGACAAGCGCCGGTACATGCACCGGGTCTACTCGCCCCAGGTCCTGCGGCGAATGGGGGAGATGAAGGAGGTCTTCGATCCCCGGGGCCGCTGCAATCCCGGAAAGGTCCTCCCCGACGGCTTCGGTCCCCCCTGGGGTGGAGACCGGGAGGGGAAGGGGCCCGGGCCGGAAGGGGGGAGGTCTGCGGAATCCCGGGGTGGGGCTTCTCCACCGTCGTCGGCTGAAGCCCGGCTCCATGGGCTGGTTGCGCGTCTGCAGGAGGTCCTCTCCCCGGGTGCGGTGGCGGAGGAGGGGCCCGCCCACCCGGTCTGCCCCGCCGGGGAGGAGGAGATTGCGGCGGCTCTTCGCCTCGCGGCGGAGCACCGGGTGCCGGTGCGCCCCGTGGGCCAGGGGCTGGAGAGGGGAACGGAGCCGGTAGGGGTGTCGCCGGGCACCGAGCTTCGCCTGGGCACGGGTCGGCTGACGGCGGTGCTGGACCACGCCCCCGAGGACCTCCAGGTGCGGGTGTCGGCGGGGGTCTCCCTGAAGGATCTTTCCCACGCGCTGGCCTCCCATGGGCACTGGCTTCCCGCTGACCCTCCCGGAGGGGGCGAGGTGAGCATGGGGGGGCTGGTGGCCACCGGGGTCTCGGGTCCCCTGGCCGCAGGGTATGGCCGGATCCGGGACCAGCTCCTGGGGCTGACCCTGGTGGATGGGGGGGGGCAGGTGCTCTCCCTCGGGGGGCGGGTGGTGAAGAACGTGGCCGGTTTCGACCTGGTCCGTCTCGCCGCTGGGAGCCGGGGGGCGCTGGGGATCATCACCTCGGTGACCCTCCGCCTCTTTCCCCTTCCGCTCCGGGAGCGGACCGTCGTGTGGTCCGTCCCGGACCCCGACACCCTTTCCGAACTCCGGGACGCCCTCATGGCCACCGGTGTTCCCCTGGCTGCGTTGGAGGCGGCGGTGGAGCCCCGTGTCCGGGGGATCGCCATCATGGCCCGCCTGCAGGGATCGGCAGAGGCGGTGGATGCCATGACCCGGTCCCTGGAAGCTCCGGCGGGCCGGGCGGCCCGGGTGCTGGAGGGGGAGGCGTCGCGGGGCTGGTGGGCGGCCCGGTCGGAGCGGGAGGCCCGGGGCACGCTCCTCCTGCGGATGGGGGTTCTCCCCTCGGAAGGTCCCCGGCACCTGGGGGCGCTCCTCCCCCTGGTTGGATCCGGCTCCGTTGAGGGCGAGGGAACCGGTGCGGGCCCCTTGGTCCCCTTGGGCCGCCCCTTGGGGGTCTCCCTGGCCCTGGGGCTCCTGGATGGCCGTCTCCGGACGCTGGCACCTGCGAAGGGGGAGGTGGAGGAAGTGGACATGAACGGGGTTCCCGGGGGTGAGGTGGTGTCGGCCCTTCAGGCGGTTTCTCCCCTGAGGGTGGTCCGATGGCCCAGGGCATGGCGCCAAGAGGGGGTCCTTCCGCCGGTCCCCCCTCCGATGGGTCCCCCCCGAGCCCGAGCTCTTCGTCTCCAGGAGGAGATCATGGCCCGCTTCGACCCCGCCGGCCTCCTTCCCGGACCCTGGGAGGGCCTCCCATGACGCGGTCCAGTGGGGCGGGTGGCCGTGGTGGCCGTGGTGGCCAGGGTGAGCATGGGGTGGGTGCAGACCTTCCAGGCGGTGGCCCCGAGGGAGCCCTTTCCCACGCGTTGGGAGCCGTGGGGTCGCAGCTGGACCACTGCGTCCACTGCGGCTTCTGTCTCCCGGCCTGCCCCACCTACATCCGGCTGGGGGACGAGGCCGATTCTCCCCGGGGGCGACTCCACCTCATGGGGGCGGTGTCCGAGGGACGGCTGGACCCGGGCTCTCCCGCCTTCCAGCTCCACCTGGATCGCTGTCTGGGGTGCCGGGCATGTGAAACGGTCTGTCCCTCAGGGGTGGAGTACGGGTACCTTCTGGAGCGGGCTCGGGCGGTGGCCCGGGAGGCCCGTCCCGCGGACCGGGGCACCCGCCTCCTCCTGGGACTGGTGGAGCGCCCCATCCCCTTCCGAATCTGGATGGCGTTGAGTCGGATCCTCCGGCGGACCCGACTCCCCCGACTCCTGGCCCGGCATCTTCCATCCCAGGGGCTGGCCGGCCAGGCACGATTCGGGATGGCCATGCTGGCGGCATCGGAGCCGGTGTTCCCGAATGGGCTGGAGGAGGCGCCGGCCCTGGGCGGGGAATCGGTGGGGACTGCTTCTCCGGATGCTCCCCCGGGGAAGGGAACGCGGGTTGGGGTCCTCATGGGATGCGTCCAGGATGGGCTCTTCCACCGGGTGAACCAGGCGACGATCCGGGTCCTTGAGGCCAACGGCTTCCAGGTGGTCCAGGTGCCTGGCCAGGGATGCTGCGGGGCCCTCCATGCCCATGCCGGAGCCCTCGATGGAGCCCGGGAAATGGCCCGACGGAACATCGCCGCCTTCGAAGCGGCCGGCGTGGACGAGGTGGCGGTGAATGCAGCAGGGTGCGGCGCGGCGATGAAGGAGTACGGCGATTTGCTGGCGGACGATGCCCAATGGAAGGATCGGGCCCGGGTCCTGGGGGCGCGGGTCCTGGACATCTCCCAGGTCCTGGCGGGGAACGGCCGGACCCCCCGCTCCGGGGCCCCCGTGGAGGGCCGGGTGGCGTACGATCCCCCCTGTCATCTGCTCCACGCCCAGCGGGTGGTGACGCCCCCCCTCCGAGTCCTGAACGCCATTCCGGGGCTTGAGGTCACCGAGGTCCGGGACGGGGCGGAGTGCTGCGGGGGCGCGGGGATCTACGGCCTCACCCATCCCGAGCTGGGGGGAAGCATCGGACGGGACAAGGCCGAAGCCGTCCGGGAGACGGGGGCACCACTCGTCACCACGGGAAATCCGGGGTGCGCCATGCAGATCGGGGCCATGCTTCGCCTTGATGGGAAGGGGGTGGACGGGGTTCCCGGGGTCTGCCATCCTATTGAACTGCTGGACGAGAGCTACCGGAGAGCGGGTTTCTATGGACTCCGGGGCCGCATCGGCACCAAAGGGGGGAGGTCCTGATGTCTGAGGAGACAGGCGACAAGGCGTGGGTGGAACTGGATCCGGTCCAGCCGGTGTGGGAGCGCTTCTTCCTGGTAAGTCCCCTCGTGGTGGTGGGAACCCGGGAAGGGGAGGGTTTCGACCTGGCCCCGAAGCACATGGCGTTCCCCCTGGGATGGGAGAACTATTTCGGGTTCGTCTGCACCCCCCGGCACGCCACCTACCACAACGCCCGGGAATCGGGCGCGTTCACGGTGAGCTACCCTCGTCCCGACCAGTTGGTGGTGACGAGTCTCACGGCCCAGCGCCGGGATGCCGAGGGCAGTGTCCCCGCCTTGGATCTGCTCCCTACCGAGTCCGCCCGGGTGGTGGAGGGGATCTTCCTCCGGGATGCGTATGTACAGCTGGAGTGCGAACTGGAGAAGGTGGTGGACGGGTTCGGTCCGAACAGCCTCATCGCGGGTCGCATCGTGGCCGCCAGGGTCCGGTCCGACGCTCTTCGGACCTCGGACCGGGGCGACACTGAACAGATCCGGAACGCACCCCTGCTGGCCTATCTTCACCCTGGGCGCTTCGCGGAGATCTCTGAGACCCGGGTCTTTCCCTTCCCCGCCGACTTCAGCCGTTAGCCAGAGGATCATGGAGCTTCCTCCGCTGGAAACCGGCCACATCCCCCAGGCGGACATCCTGGAGCGGGTCCACGCGCGTCGGGAAGAGTGGGTGGGGTTTCTGGAGCGTTTGGCCCTGGTGGAATCCCCCTCCCTCGTTCCGGAGAGCCAGGCCCACGTACTGGATCTCATGGGATGGAGCCTGGAGGAGTTGGGCTTCCGGGTTCGCCGGGTGCCTGGGCGGATCACCGGAGGACTGCTCATGGCCCGGGGCGGGAGTGGATGGCGGAGTTCTCCCCGTTTCCAGCTCCTCATCGGTCACTCCGATACCGTCTGGCCCATGGGCACCCTGAACCGGATGCCCGTGGCGTTCGACGGGTCGGTCGTCAGGGGTCCCGGGGTGTTCGACATGAAGGCGGGACTGACCCACATCGTCTTCGCTCTCCGTGTCCTCAAGGACCTCTCCCTGGAGCCCGAGGTGGAGCCCGTCGTCCTGGTGAACTCCGACGAGGAGATCGGGAGCCAGGAATCGGAGCGCCACATCCTGCGCCTTTCCCGGGGAGCGTCCCGGGCCTTCGTCCTGGAGCCGGCACTGGATCCCGACGGGAAGATCAAGACCGCCCGCAAGGGGGTTGGACGCTTCGTGATCCGGGTCAAGGGGAAGGGCTCCCACGCCGGCCTGGCGCCGCAGGAAGGGGCCAGCGCCATCCAGGAACTGGCCCTGGTGATCCAGCGCCTCCATGCCATCACTGATTTCGAACGGGGGATCTCCGTGAATGTGGGGGAGATCCGAGGCGGCACGCGGTCGAACGTGGTGGCGGCTGCGGCGGAGGCCGTGGTGGATGTGCGGGTGAACACCATGGAGGAAGGGATCTGGGTTGGCGAGCAGATCCGGGCCATCGAATCGGTGACCCCCGGGACCACCCTCGAGGTGGAGGGGAGTGTGGACCGCCCCCCCCTGGAGAGGACACCGGGGAATCGCCTGCTCTGGCAAGCGGCCCAGGAGTTGGGAGAGGCCATGGGGGTGCCCCTGGAGGAAGGCCGAGCCGGGGGGGGGTCGGATGGGAACACCACCAGCCAATTCACTCCCACCCTGGATGGTCTCGGGGCCGTGGGCGATGGGGCCCATGCCCTGCATGAGTTCGTGGAGGTGGATCGGACCCTGGAGCGATGTGCGCTTCTGGCGGGACTCCTCCTCCTTCCCGCCCCGCCCCTTCCCCGTCTCCCCACCACGGGCGTGGTGCCGGGTCTGGAGGAGGGTGAGGGATCGAGGACGAGATCCTCGTGAGTCTCCCCTCATCCGGGGCGAGCCATCCCGGCCCTTTGTGTCTCCTCACCTCCATGACCCGTATCGCCGGACTGGAGGAGAGACCCTTCCAACTCGCAGTCCTTCCCCGGGAAGATTGGTCCACCGGGGACTACGTGGCCGGTGAAGTTCTGGGTCGGCGGGCGGGGGGACAGGCCGAACTCCCCAGCGGCCGGATGATCGAAGTGACGGAGGGGGATCTCCTGGTGGGTGCCTTCGGAAGTCGCTTCGCTACCCTGGAGGCCACCGGTTCCTGGGAGGACGTGGGGGAGGACGGGGTCATGGACCTCCTCACGTCGGGGGGACTCATGGGGAAGGTGCGCTCCCTCTCCACCCTGATCCCTGAACCCGTTTCGCTGCGATATGCCGGACATGTGCTGGTGGGCGGTGAAAAGCTGACCATGGCGCAACAGGCGCGCCGGCCCCTGGAGCGCCGCTCCTTCCGAACGCCGGTGGTCCTGCTCCTGGGAACCTCCATGTCTGCGGGAAAGACCACAGCCGCCCGGATCATCATCCGGAGGCTCAAGGCCTTGGGGCGGAAGGTGTTGGGGGCCAAGGTGGCGGGGGCTGGACGGTACCGCGATATCCTGGGGATGAAGGACGCCGGCGCCGACGCCATCCTGGACTTCGTGGACGCAGGCATCCCCTCCACCCACTGCTCCCCGGTGATCTACACGGAGGTGCTGGATCTCCTCCTGGCGCACATGGCCGAGGTGGCGGTGGACGTGGCGGTGGTTGAAGTGGGGGCCTCGCCCCTGGAGCCCTACAACGGCGACCTGGCGGTGGACGCTCTGCGACCCCTGGTCGCTCTCTCCGTCCTGTGCGCCTCGGACCCGTACGCTGTGCTCGGGGCCGTCCATGCCTATGGTTTTCGCCCGGACCTGGTCACGGGGACCACCGCCAACACCGAGGCCGGTGTGCAGTTGGCCAACCGCCTCACTGATCTCCCGGTTCTGGACCTACGGCGGAAGCACAATCTTCCGGAGTTGGACCGACGTCTGATGGAGGCTCTGCCGCCCGCATGAAGGAACCACGGCCGTTTAACATCCGGGATCTTTCGACCCACGAGGAATTCGCCGCTTGCGTGCGTCTCCAGGAGGTGGTGTGGGGGGAGGGATTCGCGGAGCGGGTGCCCACCGCCATCCTGGGGATCGCGGCCCGATTCGGGGGTGTGGTGGCGGGCGCCTTCGTGGAAGGAGACAAGGAGCCGGTGGGATTCGTCTTCGGCCTCACTGGGCTGGAGGACGGGCGGTTGGCCCATTGGTCCGACATGCTGGCGGTGCGAAGGGAGGCTCGGGGACGGGGGTTGGCCCGGGCTCTCAAGCTCCATCAGAGGGACCGCCTCCTCCGCCTCGGTGTCCTGCGGATGTACTGGAGTTTCGACCCTTTGGAATCCCGGAACGCCCATCTGAACCTGAACCGGCTGGGGGTCCGGGTGCGGCGCTACGTTGAGGAGATGTACGGGACCTCCACCTCCCCCCTCCACGAGGGGATCGGCACTGATCGGTTCGTTGCCGATTGGGAATTGGATGCGCCCCACGTGAAGGCCCTGCTGGACCCGGACCGCCCGGGCGGCAATGGGGACGGGGAGGAGAGGGCGGCCCCGGACGAGAGCGCGTCCGAATCCGATGCAGGGGAGGCGCTGGGCATGGAATTCCTGGGAGATCTCCCGGCGCCGGACCAGCCCTGTCTCCACCTCGACCAGCCCCGGCTCCTGGTGGCGGTTCCCACCCATATCCAGGAGTTGAAAGCCCATCGGCCGGAACTGGCCATCCGCTGGCGGGAAGCCACCCGGAAGGCTCTCACCCATTACCTCTCCCGGGGATGGGAAGTGCGGGCGCTCCTGGGGCGGGCAGAGGAACCCTGCGCCCGGTACCTCCTGGTGCGGCCGGACCCCATGACGTCGACAGGCTCCTGGGGATGACACGTACCCTTCCCGCCCTCCTGGCGCTCTTCCTCCTCGGCCTGCTGGCTGCTGCACCGCGCGGCGGCGCTTCCCTGGCATGGCCTCTGGACCGGGGATTTGGTTCCGGCGTGGGTTCTGTGGATGTGGCTCTTTCCGCCATCGTGGCGGCGGCACCGGATCTCTCCGAGGCGGCATGGGCCGCACTGACCTCCACCGAGCCGTTGGACCTCCTCCTCGTCGGGGGACGGCTCGTGGATGGAACCGGTCACCCCGGGCGTCTGGCCGATGTGGGGATCCGGGGGGACCGGGTGGTTCGGGTGGTACCAGCGGGCACGGCCGATCTCGCCGAGGCCCGGGAGGTACTGGACATCTCGGGGCTCACGTTGGCCCCGGGCTTCATCGACCTGAATGGCCAATCCGACGAGGCCTACCTGAGGGATGGATCCGCCCTCTCGAAGATCTTCCAGGGCGTCACCACCGAGATCATGGGCGAGTCCAACACCCCTGCTCCCGTCAATCAGAGGGTTCTGGGTGCGGTGGACCGGGGGGACACCACCGCTGTGCGCCGGGCCCGGGAGTGGACCCGGTTCGGGGCCTGGCTCGAGGAGATGGAGGCAGGAGGGGTGGCCCTCAATGTGGGGTCCTTCCTGGGGGGAACCACGGTCCGGCGGTATGCCCTGGGGATGTCGGAGCGAACGCCCTCGCCGGCGGAGGTGGACACCATGCGGGCGGTGACGGCCCGGGCCATGGGCGATGGGGCCTTCGGTGTGGCCACGGCGCTCATCTATCCTCCGGGGGCCTTTGCCGGGATGGAGGAGTTGGTGGAGATCTCACGGGTGGTGGCCGAGTATGGCGGCGTCTACATCACCCACATGCGAAGTGAGTCGTACCACATCCTGGAGTCCCTGGAGGAGGCGATGGAGATCGGGCGGCGCTCCAGCGCTCCGGTGGAGATCTTCCACCTGAAGGTGGCCGGGGTAGACAACTGGTGGCTGACCGAAGAGGTGATCCGTCGGATCGAGGCCGCACGGGAGGAGGGGCTCGATGTGAGCGCCGGGATGTATCCCTACACCGCTGCCTCCACCGGCCTCACCGCCTGTTTTCCTCCATGGGTCCAGGCCGATGGAGGCCTGTACCGGAACCTGTCCGACACCGAGGCTCGGGCGCGCATCCGGGCGGAGATGACGGGTCCACCCACCCGATGGGAGAACTGGTGCCGGTTGGCCACCCCAGAGGGAAGTTTCATTTCCTCGGTGTCCAACCCCGACCACGTCCGTTGGATCGGAAAGAGCTTGGCAGAGGTGGCGGAGGAGACGGGGCGTGACTGGGAGGAGGTGGCCATGGACCTGGTCCTCCGGGACCGCACCCGGGTGGGAATGATCTACTTCGCCATGGGTGAGGAAAATGTCCGGCGGAAGCTCGCCCTCCCCTGGATCAAGTTCGGGACCGACGGGAGCGGGTGGAATCCCAGCGGCGCCGGGGGGCAACCCCACCCCCGGGCCTATGGCACCTATCCCAGGATTCTGGGACAGTATGTCCGGGACGAAGGCGTCCTAACCCTTGAAGACGCGGTGCGAAAGTCCTCCTGGGCGGTGGCAGAACGTATCGGGCTGCGGGAGCGGGGCCAGGTCCGGGAGGGGTTCTTCGCCGACCTGGTGGTTTTCGATCCGGTGAGGGTGGAAGAACGAAGCACGTTTCAGCGTCCCCACCAGTTGGCGGAGGGGATGGTCCACGTCTTCGTCAACGGGGAGGCGGTGATCCGCGACGGGGAAGCCACGTCCCTCCGCCCTGGACGTTTCGTCCGGGGACCGGGATACCGCCCGGACCGAGCCACCCGCGCGGACC
>REED01000119.1 GCA_007695225.1 Gemmatimonadales bacterium | reverse complement strand
GCTGGGGATGGGCACCATCATGGTCGTGCGACAGTACCTTCTCTGAGGGTCGCCCGCCGGGACGCCTGGCACCAGGACGCCAGGCACCACGACGCCGGCCCCACCACGCCGCGCACCAAGGGACGGGGAGGGAAGGGTGGAACTCGGGATCTATACCTTCGGAGAGGTTACGCCTGACGCCGGAGCGGGCGCCGCAGGGGCCGCCCGCCAGCGGCTGGAGGACCTCCTGGAGGAGATCGAGCTCGCCGACCAGGTTGGGCTGGATGTCTTCGGTGTCGGGGAGCACCATCGCCCCGATTACGCCATATCCGCCCCGGCCGTGGTCCTGGCGGCCGCTGCCGTGCGCACCCGCCGGATTCGCCTCACCAGCGCCGTCACCGTGTTGGGCTCGGAGGACCCGATTCGCGTCTTCCAGCAGTTCGCCACCCTGGACCTCCTGTCGGGAGGGCGGGCGGAGATCATGGCGGGCCGTGGTTCCTTCGTGGAGTCCTTCCCCCTCTTCGGCCATGAGCTGGACGAGTACGACGCCCTCTTCTCCGAGAAGCTGGATCTCCTCCTGAGGCTCCGAGAGGAGGTGGGCGTGTCCTGGCGTGGCCGCCACCGGCCACCGCTGGATGGCCAGGGGGTGTATCCCCGTCCCCTCCAGGATCCGCTTCCCGTTTGGATCGCGGTGGGCGGCACGCCCCAGTCGGTGGCGAGGGCGGGGCGGCTGGGGCTTCCCGTGGCCCTGGGGATCATCGGCGGTCAGCCCGAGCGCTTCGCCCCCTTCGCCCAGCTCCACCGGGAGGCGGCCCGAGAGGCCGGACATCCCGTGCCTCCCCTGAGCATCAACTCGCACGGGTTCATCGCGCCCAACTCTCAAGATGCCGCCGACCTGGCCTTTCCCGCCTTCAAGTCCACCATGGACCGGATCGGCAGGGAGCGGGGATGGCCTCCCATGCGCCGGGAACAGTTCGAGCACTCTCGCACCCTGCGGGGGGCGGATTTCGTGGGGAGCCCGCAGGAGGTCATCGACAAGATCCTCTTCCAGCACGAGATCTTCCGGCACCAGCGCTTTCTCCTCCAGATCACCGTGGGCACCCTTCCGCACCGGGACGTGATGCGAGCCATCGAGCTCCTCGGCACCGAGGTGGCGCCGGTCATCCGGCGGGAGACGGCCCGAATGGAGGGGATCCGCCTGGAGACAGACCGCCCGGGGCCCGGATCCGGGGGGGCGAAGGAAGGAACGGACAAGGAGTGGAAGGATGGATGAGGAGAGGTCGAGCCCGTCAGACCATGGTTCAGACGATGGAAGGGGGACGCTCCAGTACGGCGTCCCCCCGGATGGAGCTCGACTTCCACCCGATACGAGACTGGGCCCGGTGCGTCTGCAGGTGGCCGATCTGGCTCGGTCCCTTTCCTATTACCAGGACGTGCTGGGTCTTCGGGTGCTCGAGACGGAGGGGGCGGAGGCGGTTCTGGGAACGTCCATGGCCCCGGATGGCGACTCGGCCCACCTCTCTGCCCGGGGCGAGCCCGTGGGCGCCTCGGACCATCGGGTGAGCGAGGCCCTCTACCACCAGGCGTTGGGCCTCGACGAGGTGGTGTGGAGCTACCCGGGGGCCCTCTTCCTCTCGGCGGGTGGCTATCATCACCACCTGGGGCTGAATACCTGGGCCGCCGGGGCTCCGCATTCGCTCCAAGCGGTGCGCAGGAGCTTGTCGCTCCCCCCACTCCCGGCGATCTTTTGATTCACGAGAATCATGAAGAATCCCTGGCCCTTCTCCCCGTCCTTTCGCCTCGCCCTGAGGCGTGTGCCCGGGACCCGCTGTCGGAGGCGGGTCTTCGGCACGCTGGCCCTTGTGGCCTTCCTGGGCGGGTGGGTGGTGGACGTCGGCGGCTTCCACGGCTGTCCGCACCATGACCTGGCTAGCGCGGCTGAGGTCCATGGGCAGGGCGCCTCTGAGCATGGGATCCACGGGCATGGGGCCCACGAGCATGGGGCCCACGGGCACGGGGAGCCCAACCACGGGGACCATGGACACGAGGGGCATGCCTCCATCGCCCATGTCCATGGGGGGGCGTCTGCTCCCAGCGCGCCTTCCCATTCCCATCATGACGGCCCCTGTACCTGCCGGAGCGACTGCACGGGTGCCGCACCCGTCCGGGCCGCCATGGCTCCCACCGTGGAGCGGGCCCCGCCGGCGGTTCCGGTCCGGCTGGTGGAGGCGGCCCCGCTGCTCCTTCCTGCCCGTTTCCACCTGCCCCACGTCCTTCCCTGGCCTACCGCGCCTCCTCGCGCCTGACGCACCCCATCTCCTGGAGATGACGCCGGCGGTCCCCCCGGGGCCGTCCGGCATCCGAGCCTCACGACTTTCGGGGATTTCCCTGGATTTCCCCCCGTGAGGCCGGGCACCCGTGTACGTCAGAAAATGCGAGGAATCCCAATGCGTTTCGCACGCCTTCAGCACGCGTTCGGCCCCCTTTCGGCCGGTGTTCTTCTCGTGGGTCTTTCCCTACTCGCCTCTCCCACCCTCCAGGCCCAGGAGGGATGGAGTTCGTCGGGACCCTCGGGCCATTCCCCCATCGGGGTCATGGGCGACCACACCCATCACCACGGGGAGTGGATGCTCTCCTACATGTTCTCCCGGCAGGCCATGTCCGGGCTCCGCAATGGCAGGAGCTCCGTTTCCGTGGACGAGGCCTGGAGGAACTACCGCATGGTCCCCCTGAACATGGAGATGGACATGCACATGCCCCACGTCATGTACGCCCCCTCCGATCGGGTCACCCTCATGCTCATGGGGATGTGGATGGAGCACCGGATGGAGGTCCGGATGATGAACAATCTCATGGCTCGCCACGGCCAGGATGGGGGGATGGGCATGGGGCATGGCCATGACGCCCATGGTTTCCACAACATGGGCCATACCATCTCCGGGTGGGCCGACACGGAGTTGAGTGCCCTTGTGAACGTCTTCGAGGGCGATCGCAGGCAGATCCACCTGAACCTGGGAGTTGGGATCCCCACCGGAGGCGTGACCGCCTCCGATGACCGGATGGTTCCCGAACACGCCCGTCTTGGCTACCCGATGCAGTTGGGGTCGGGAAGCTGGGAAGCCCGACCCGGAGCCACCTTTCTCCTCCAGACCCCCCGGGTCTCCTGGGGTGGCCAGGGGATGGGCGTGATCCGGATGAACGAGAACAGCGAAGGGTGGCGTCGGGGACCCGAGGCCACCGTGAATGCCTGGGGGATGCTCCGGGGGAGCGACATCGTGTCACCGGGGCTCCGGCTCCAGGCTCGCCACTGGGGGGATGTGCGTGGGGCCGACCCCTTGCTGGATTCAGCGCTCAGCCCCGAGAACGATCCGGTGCTCCAGGGGGGCACCCGTGTGAACGGATTCCTGGCGCTGAACTTCCAGGTCCCCTCGGGGCCCATGGCGGGCCACCGCCTGGCGCTGGAGTGGGGCGGGCCCCTGGTGGAGTCCCTGAACGGTCCCCAGATCAGTGAGGACTGGACCCTGAACGTGGGATGGGAGTTCAGCTTCAGCTTCTGAGGGCCGGTCCTGCCGGAAAGGGAGCGCGTCTTCCGGGAACGAGGGGTTCCCGGAAGACGCGCTTCCCGCCGGTTACGCCTCCGGCTCGGCTTCCAGCTCCGACGCCGTCCCCGCCATGGCGCGGCGCATCCCCTCCACCGTCAGGTCGGTCCGGTACTCCACCAGCTGCCGGCCATGCCAGAGGGACTTCTCCAGGGGGACCAGGCTGATCCCGTTGATGGAGGCCTTTCCGGCCCGGACCCGCTCCTCGAAACGAACGTGGCGCGGGTCGTCCAAGAGGATCATGGAGGTGATGTAGTAGTTGTCATGGAAGCCCTCGGAGTACTGGGTTTCCGCCACCCCCATGACCTCGTTCTGGTACCTCAGGATCTCGCCGTAGCTGTAGTATTCGGGGATATAGTACACCCCCACCCCGTCGTCGCCCCAGGCGGCGTTCAGCTCTTCGGCCACCTCCCGCTGTCCCGCTTGGTTCCCTCCGCTGTCCCCCATCATGAAGATGTTCCGAAACCCCTGGGTCTTGAGGCTCGTGGCCACGTCGGTGAGCATGGCCCGGTAGGTGGCCTGGGAGATCCGGATGCTCCCCGGGGTGGTCTGGTTCGCCGGATTCCCCGGCTCGATGGTGAGGATGGGGGCGACCAGGGTGTTCCCCATGCGTCGCGCGATGGACTCTCCCATGACCTTCAGGACGTGATTGTGCTTCCCCGTGGTGAGATAGGGGCCGTTCTCCTCCACCCCTCCCGCCAGGATGAGGACGTTGGTCATCCCCGCCTGGAGGGCATCCCGGACCTCGGGCATGGTGAGCTCCTCGATCCAGACGTTGTCCACCGCTTCGATGGGCCGGGGAAAGTCGGTCATGTCGATGCGTTGGGACTGCTGGGCATCCAGCCCCGGGGCGGCCAGGACCAGACCCGACGTGAGGCCCACCGCGAGGCCCAGTGCAAGACCGGAGGGGAAGACGGACGCGGGGCCCGACGGGAGGCCGGATGGGAGGCCGAACACGAGGCAGGAGCCGAGGCCTTGAGGGCGGGCGGGGTGGGGCGTGGGACGGCGGTTCATGTGGGTCTCCGGGCGCGAGGTGGAACTTGAAGGCGGAGCTCGAGGGGGCCGCAACGGCCCCAGGCGTCCTGAGCGGGTCGTCCCGATCCGCTCCGCACGGTAGAGCGTGGGGTGGGAGGGCGGCAACCGGGAGCTTCCATGGGGCCCGTTTGACCGGGTCGGAGAGAGGGGCAAGATTCCCTCATGACGAACCATCCGGCACCCTCCGAAGAGTTCGCTGTGGTTCCCCTTTCCTCGGGGCCCGAGGGCGAGGTCGACCTTCGTGTGGCTTCCCATGTCCTCGCCCTGACCCTCCTCCTCGGGCTCCTCGTGGGCTGCGGGGAGGGGGACCGTCCCCTCCTGGGGGAGCCGCTGGTCCATGATTCGGCCGGGGTGATCATCCAGGAGTTTCCGGGCGCGGTCCTCGATGAAGTGGCCCCCTTTCAGCTGAAAGCCGAGCCCGCCGTCCGGATCGGGGCGGTGGAGGGGGCGGCGGAGTACCAGTGGACCCGGCCCGTGGCGGGAGTCCGATTCCCAGACGGTCGCTTCGCAATCCTCGAGGCCATCCCTGCCGAGCTTCGAATCTTCGATGCCGAGGGGACCTTCGTCCGGAGGATCGGGCGTCCGGGAGGCGGGCCCGGAGAGTTCCAGGCCCCCAGCGGAGTCGCGGTCCTACCCGGGGACACGCTCCTGGTGTGGGACAGCCAGCCCCAGCGGCTGTCCTGGTTCTCCAGCGGAGGAGCGTTGGAACGGGAGCGGAGCCTCCGGGAACCGGGGAGGATCCAGACGATTCGTCGGTTGACCCCTGGACCGGGAGGCGGGGCGGTCCTCCTGGGGCCCACCGCCTCGATGGAGGACCTGGAGAACCGGGGGAGGGTGCGGGAGAATTGGAGTGTGATCGCCCTCACGCCGGAGGGGGAAGTGGGGGCCTCCATGGGAACCGTGCCCGGATCGGAGCGGGAGATCCGGGTGCAGCGTTCCGGTCCCGGGGAGGATGGGATCATCTCCATCGACGTCCTGGGTCGAAGCTGGTGGGGCGAGGGATTCGCCTGGCCCACCGGCCGGGGGGTTTGGACGGCTGACCGCCTCCAACTCGAGGTCCGGCGCTTCGATGTGGAGCGGGGACTGGACCGGGTGCTTCGGGTCCGGGCGCCGGACCGGCCCTTCACCCGCGCCCTCATCGACTCCCTCCATGCCCTGGAGTTGGCGGCGACGGAGGATCCCCAGTTCCGGCAACGCCTCCGCAATGACTTCCAACTCCGTGAGTATCCCCAGGGCGTGCCTCCGGTGGAGGCCATCTTCTCCGATGCCGCCGGGCGGGTCTGGATCGGACTCACCGAACTCCCTCTCGTGAGGCTTTCGCCCAGGGGCTTCCCCGGGATCAGGGGGTGGATGGTCTTCGAGGAGGATCCGGAGGGAGCGTTCCGACCCCTGGGAAAGGTCACGCTCCCTCCCCTCAGCCACCCGCTCTGGGGGGACGGCGAAGGCATCCTCCTGGTCCGGAACGACGAAGTGCTGGGTGTGGGGTACGTGGAGTGGTACCGGTTCCAGGAGTAGAGAGACGGCGCCCTCCCTCCGTCAGGCGTCCGGTAGTTCCCGACTCCCCCAACTTGCAATGACCTGGATTCCGTGGCTTCCCATCCCCGCTGGCTCCTCTACGCTCCCTATGGCTTCACGGGCCGTCTCCTGGCGGAGGAGGCCCTTCGCCGGGGCCATCGTCCGATCCTGGCGGGTCGGGACGAAGCGAAGCTCCAGCGGGTGGTGGCCGAGTTGGAGGCGGGGCTGGAGGCGGGGCTGGACTCCGCCGCCTCGACGGGGGAGGAGGCCCGAGGGTCCCTTTCCCATCGCGTCCTCTCCCTGGAAGATCCCGAAGCGCTGAAGGCGGGGCTCGAGGACGTTTCCACCGTCCTCCATGCCGCCGGGCCCTTCGTCGAGACGGCTCGGCCCATGATGGAGGCCTGCCTCGATGCGGGGGTCCACTACCTGGACATCACCGGCGAGGTGCCCGTCTTCGAGGCCGCCTTCGCCCTGGATGCCCGGGCCCGGGAGCGGGGAGTGGTCCTGATGCCGGGGGTGGGGATGGACGTGATTCCCACCGATGGCGTGGCGGCGCTCCTGGCCCGCTCTCTTCCCTCCGCCGCCCGCCTGGAGCTCGCCCTCCATTCCCCGGGAAGGCCCAGCGCGGGAACGCTCCAGACGGTCCTGGAGGGGGTGCCCGGCGGCCTCCGGGTCCGGCGGGGCGGCCGACTCGTCCAGGCAAACCCTGGCCGGAGGGAATTCCGACGCTGGGTGGATCTGGGCCCCGAGCCCGGATCAGGGCCCATGGCGGGTCGGCTCGGGGGACGGCGCTCCGTGGCGCCCTACACCTGGGGGGATCTGGCCACGGCGTGGCGGACCACGGGGATCGGCGACATCACCTGCTACATGAGCACCCCCCGGTGGCAGGTGCGGCTCATGCCCGTGGTCCTTCCGGTGGTCCGGAGGATCCTCGCGATTGGGCCCCTCCGCCGATACCTCCGAAGGCGGGTGGCCCGGGGGGCCGAGGGGCCCGGTCCCCGTCGGCGCCAGGAAGGGCGCACCCGGGTCTGGGGCCGGGTGGAGGACGACCAGGGGCGCTCCGCGGAGATGGTGCTGGAGTTTCCCGAGGCCTACCGGTTCACGGCCATGGGAGGGATCCGCGCGCTGGAAGAGGTACTCGCATGGGAGGGCGGCGGCGGGACCCTCACCCCGGCCGGGGCCTTCGGAGGGGACTGGGTCCTGGACCTCCCCGAGGTGGAGGTGATCCAGGCGTAGGGTCCGGGCGTAGGATCCGGGCGTAGGGCCCCTGGGCGTGAAGGACCCGCTCTCCTGCACGGGATGCGGGGCCGGCTGGGACCCGCACCCTTCTAGACGCTACCCTTCCACTCCAGCTTTTCCCGGTGCGACAGGATGGCGCCGCACTGGGTGCAAACAAAATTGCCGGTGCGCTGGCCCAGATCGTATTCCTTGGCCAGGGCGGGGTGGGGGCAGGGCCGATCTCCCCAGCTTCGCTGCAGTTCGAGGGCGCGTTTTCTCTTCATATCCTGAGCCGGTGAGGGTCGGGGACAATGGACTGCATTGGACTCGGTCGGGGAGGCGGGCATGGGCGCCCACCTCCCCGGCCCGTTCAGTACCCCCAGGGCGCGCTGGGGGTCTCGATGGCGCTGGTCAGGTCGAAGTCCGCCCGGAAGGACCACTCGCCGTCCCGGATCGTCCCGTAGGTGTAGCGCTCGTTGGGTACGATCTCCACGCGCCACCCCGTCTGGACCCCGTCCCGGAGCTCCTCCCGGAGGAATTCCTGGCGGGTCCCGGTCCCGTCAGCCTGGGTGTGGGCACCATACCAGGTGCTTCCCGGCCCGTCGGGGTGGCCATTCTCCAGGCGGTGGTCATGGCGGAGGTCGATCCCCGCCGTGGTCCGGGTGAAGATCCAGGTCCGGGAGTGGTCGTCATCAGCGTGGAAGGGGAGCTTCAGTCGGTTGTCCCCGCATTCCCGGAAGTGGACGATGAGCTCTTCGTCCCCGGTGAACGTCTGGCTCCCCTCGGGAACCACCACCAGCCGACCCGCGAAGGCCTTACCGCAATGCTGGGCCAGGTTGTCCAGGAAGGCGGCCTGGGAGGCGGCGACCTGGGCGGTGGTGCCCACGGGAGGATGGCCCCAGGGGTCGCCGGGGGAGGGAACGGGCTGGCTGAGGTCGAAGTCGAACCGATGGCGCCACTCCCCGTCCCGCTGTGTGCCGTAGGTGTAGCGTTCCCCGGGAATGATCTCCACCACCCACCCGGTGCTCATCCCCTCGTCGGTGATGCGCTTGAACTCGTGTCGGTTCGGCGAAGGCGCCTCGGTGGCCACCGGAGGCTGGGCGACGAAGGAGCCGTAGAAGGTGTTGGGCTCGGAGCGGCCGTCGGGGTGACGATGGTCATGGCGCAGGTCGATCCCACCCCCGGTCCGGGTGAAGACCCAGGTCCGGGATCCGTTGTCCCCCATCCAGACGGGCACGCTCACCTCGTCCGGGGAGCAGACCCGGAACTCCAGGACCAGCTCGGCGCCGGGCGAGAAGTAGGGATCCGTGTCGGGAGCCGAGGTCACCACCCCGGGGAACGCCTGGCCACAGGCCTGGCTCAGGTTGGCCAGGAAGGCGTCGTGGGGGTTGGTGGCGAGGGAAGCCGGCGCTGCGTCTCCGGGGTCGTCCGATGTCCCACACGCCGAGACCAGGAGGAGGACCGGCAGGAGGGCCAGGGCGGTCAGGAGGGGCATGGGAGATCGGTGGCCGAGGCCGAACAGGGATGCGGGCATGAAGTCCTTCCGTGGGGTGGCGGAGACGAGAGGGGGGCCGGGACGGTGGCCGCCCGAACGGCGGCCGGGATCCCGGGGACAGCCCAGGATAATAGGGCGGGGAGTGGGGTGCGCCAACCTGGAGCGGACGGAGGCGGGGCGAGGAGGTGTAGATCGCCCGGTCCCTCTTGAACGGCCCCTCAGATTGAACGGCTCTTCAGATTCAATGGCCCCTCAGACCCAACGGCCCCTCAGAGCCCATGCATACTGAAGCGTCGGGCAAGGACCTTCCTCAGGGGCGTGCGGAGCACAAGGCGGAAGACCTGGTTCCGGAGCCGGGGGAGCCGCCGCCGGTTCCCCATGAACATGTTCTGCTCGGCGCGGCGGATCACCTCCCGGGCCCGGCGGCGGGCCCGTCGTTCGAACGTCCCCAACGCCTCCTGGGGGGAGGTCTCGCCCCGGAGCACCCGCGCCAGGGCGGTGACGGCCTCATCGGCGTTCAGCCACCCCAGGTTCATCCCCTGTCCGCCGATGGGGCTCACCACGTGGGCGGCGTCCCCCGCCAGGACCAGGCGACCCTTCCAGAACCGGTCCGCCAGGTAGCGTTCCACCCCGAAGGCCGAGAACATCCGACAGGTCCGGGAATCCAGGGTCACTCCGCATCGGTCCGCCACCACCGCCACCAGGGAGGAGAGGTCCCCGGGGGTGGGGGGGGCCTCTTCCTCCTGCACCACCCAGCGGCGGATTCCGGAGACCAGGGGAAAGGACTCCACGAGGCCCCTTGGGTGGAGGTAGATGGCCGCGTCCTCGCCCAGAGGGTCGGGGTCGGCCGGGGGCGAGGCGCCAGTGGCCTCCGGGTGGCCCCTGCTCCCCTCCGGCTCACCGGCCGCTGGGTGGTCCCGGACGGCCCCGGGGGCTCCGTGCCCGGGAGAGTCCCCCACGGGGAAGTCTCCCATGAGGTACCGGGACGGATAGGGACCGCCCCGCCACCCGATCCCTGCGTCTTCCCGTAGGACACTCCGCTTCCCGTCGCACGCCAGGACGTAACGGGAGGTCAGGGTCCGGGACGCGCCCCCCGGCCCTACGGCCGTCACTCGGACCGACGCACCGCCGGACGCCTCGATGAGTTCGGTCACCGTGATCCCCCGGAACAGGGCACCGGGTGCCCGTGCGTGGAGTCTCTCTTCGAACAGGGCCTCGGTTCGCCACTGGGGGAGGGTGAGGATGAAGTTCCAGGGAGGGGGAAGGAGACCGAAATCCAGGCTTCCCAGCGGCGCTCCCGGCCCGGCGAAGCCCCGGCCCCGTCGGATCTGCGTCCCCGAACCTGCGAAGTCCTCCGCGAACCCCAGCCGGGCGAAGAGGCGAAGGGCCGGAGGATGGATCCCGATGGCCCGGGAGTGGGGTCGGGGCTCGGGGTCCCGTTCCAGGATCCTGAACCGAAGCCCCGCCTCATGGGCCAGGAGTCCGGCCAGGAGCCCCACCGGCCCTCCTCCGACGATGATCAGGTCCAGGAGTTCATCGGGCCGGTGGCGGGCGCCGTCCGGTCCGGATGTGGACGTCGCCGTGTGCGGGGCGCCTTGCGTCTTGGGAAGGGTCACCGCGGGTCCCCCCTCCCTTCCGTCCCGTCTCCCGTCCCTTCTCCCGTCCCGAGCTCCGCCGCCATGTCCCTCAACGCCAGGAGACGGAAGGGCATCTGCCGCTCCACCCGCCACCCCGGGGGGAGAACGTCGCGCAGTTCCGCCTTGGTGAAACTCTTCCGGATGGAGAGAAGGCCGTCGGGTCGGATGAAGGAATCCCGGAAGAAGGGGGCGGTGGCGACGGAGAAGAGGAGGTAGCCCAACCGGGACCGCTCGATGTCGCTGCAGATGACCCGTAGCGTGGCCAGCTCCTCCAACTCCTCCAGAAAGGCCGGAAGGGCCTTGGGGGACAGGTGGTGAAGGACGTGGTTGCAGGTGACGAGGTGGAATCGGGCGCCCTCCCGGACCAGGTCACCCGTTCGGGCCTGGCGGAAGGTCACGCGACGGGCCCGCGTTCCCTCTCTCTTTTGGCCGTCCACGCGGCTCCGTGCGAAAGCCAGCGCCCGGGGGTCCGGGTCGATCCCGGTGACCTCCAGGTGAAAGCCGTCCCGCTGGGCCAGGTGGTGGAGGCTCCAGGCGATGTCGCCGCCCCCGGCTCCCACGTCCAGGAGTCGCGTCGTCCGGTCCGGTCCCAGGAGGGGTCGGATGTGACGGCGGTAGACGGCCTCCCACCGCGAGATCCACCGATTGACCCGGGCGAAATGGCGGTACGTATTCCGGAGCCGGACGGGGTCGCAGTCCTCCCGGTCCATCCATTCCACCAACTCGGGGCGGCGTCGCGCCAGGAAGGGGGACATCAGAGGAAGGGGGACGCTAGGCGTCGGCGGTCATCCGGAGGAGTCCGGACTCGATGGTGAGTCCCGGTCCGAAGGCCATGGCGCAGACCCGGTCCCCGGCGGCGGGCCGTCCGCTCTCCAGGAGCGCTTTCAGAACGAAGAGGACGGTGGCGCTGCTCATGTTCCCATAGTCCCGCAGCACCGCCCGGGAGGCCTCGATCTGCTCTTCCTCCAGCCCCAGCGTCTCCTCCACCTTGTCCACGATGGCCCTCCCCCCGGGATGGACCGCCCACCAGCCGATGTCCTCGGGGGTGAGGCCGGCCCTTCCCAGCACGTCCCCCAGCACCGGCGTCAGGTTCGCCTGGATCAGGTCCGGCACGTAGGTGGAAAGCTTCATCCGGAACCCCTCGTCCCCGATGGTCCAGGCCATGTCCTCCTCTCCCTCGGCCGTGAGAGCGGTATGGAAGGAGAGGATCTCCAGAGCCGGGCGGGACGCCGGCGGCCGAGCGCTCACCAGCACCCCCGCGCCCCCGTCCGCGAAGACGGAGCCGGCGATGAGGTCGTCCACATCCTCGTTGAACTGGAGGTGGAGGGAGCAGAGCTCCACCGAGATCACCAGAACCACGGCGTCGGGATCGGCCCGGCAGAACGCCTCGGCCATGCGAAGGCCCTGGAAGGCCGCGTAGCACCCCATGAAGCCCACATGGTAGCGCCGGGTGGAGCCGGGAAGGCCCAGGGCCCGCACCACATGGTAGTCGGGTCCGGGAGCGAAGAACCCGGTGCAGGAGATGGTCACCACATGGGTGACGTCGGCGGCGGTAAAGCCGGGGGTGCCCTCAACCAGGGCCCTGGCCAGGTCCACGTAGAGACGGCGCGCCTCTCGGGTGTAGACGTCGTTGCGGGCCCGGGTGGTGGGGGGCGTCAGTCGGGTTCCGTCGGCGGCGAAGAAGAGGGTGTCGTTCCCAGTGTTCTTCCAGTGATCGAGGACGCTGTGCCGCTTCTCGATCCCGGAGTTCCGGTAGAGGCTCCGGGCGATTCGCCGGATGGCGCGGGATTCGGTGGCGTGTTCCTGGACCAGTTCACATGCCTGCGCCTGGGGATAGCTGTTCTCGGGCACCGCGCTTTCGATACCGTGGATGTAGATGGGCATGGCGGGCCGTGGATCGAGGGGGAGGAGGCCGGGGTAGTTCCGGCTACCCGTGTCGTGGTGTTGGGTTGCGTGTGGAGCCTCCATCCGGGGAACGTGTGTCATCCCCAACTCTTTCCTGGCCATCAATGCGCCGTCTTCCGGTGTTTCAGCGACCCGCTCGACTCCATGGCCACCTGGCCATTCTCCTCCCCCTGGCGGTGGGGATGATCCTGGCGGCGCCCAGCCTTCCGGCGTCGTCGCTCCCGATGTCCGGTCTGGTGGCCCAGTCCACGGCGCCGGCCACGGGGGAGGAGAGGGGGGCGGACCGGGTGGCGGACCAGGTGGTCTGGACCGCCGGTGTGCTGCAGCGGGTCCTGGCGGAACGGGACTATCCGGGGGTGTTGGTGCTGGCGGCCCTCAATCGGATGGCGGGCCCCGACATGGTCTCCACGCCGGACGAGCTGGAGGCGCTCACCGGGGGCTTGGGAGCCGCGCCCCTGGACCGCTGCCGCGCCCTCCGGGATCCGGTGGAGGGCACCCTCTGCTCCCTGGAAGTCCTCACACCCCTGGTGCCCCCGGCCATGGGGAGGGGGCTGGCCGAGGAGGGGGCGCGGCTCGTGGCCCACTATCTCCGGCCGGGAGAGGACGTGCCCCCCGGGGTGGGCGGGGTTCCCGGCGCCCCCCGCTTCGGTGGAGAGGGGGTCCGGCTCTCCCTCCTGCAGGATTTCGCCGAGGAGGCGCTGGCAGAGGCGTGGCGCCTCCAGGACCGGACCCTGGGCTTCTCCTCCCTGGTGGAGCAGGCGGTGGGGTTCTCTCCGGGAATGAGTGGGGAGGAGGTCCTGGCCCGGGTCCCTGGCCTCCAGGCCCTGACGCTTCAGCACCCTGCACTGGCGTCCTTCGGGGGAACCTTCACCGAGGCGCTGGGGGGCATGGCCCGGGACAGTGAGATGGTCCTGATGGAGTATCAGGAGTTCCTGGGGTCCATCACCGGGTCGGCTCGGGCCCTCCTGGGAGAGGGCGTCGGCGCCGGCGCCCAGGCCCGGAGCGCAACCGAGTGGGCCACCCAGCGCTCCTTCGTCTATCTGGCGTCCCGGTCGGCCACCCTCTCCTTCCTGGACGGCGCCGTGGCGGAGCGGATCCGCACGGTGGGGAATGCGGCGGTGGACCTCCGGCGGGAGGGGGGCGCCTTCCGGGCCAATCTTCTGGAGATGGGACAACAGGCGGCGGTCCTGGCCCTGAGCGGGAACGTCTTCGCCATGGCGGCCGGGGTGGCCTCGTTCTTCGAGCTCACCCCCGGGGCGCTGGGAGGCAGTGCCGCCGGGGAAGTCCGGGCCCTGCGGGGGACGGTGGATGCCCTGAGGGCGGAGATGGAGGTGGGATTCCAGGAGATGGACGTGCGCCTGGACGAGGTCTTCGAGGTGCTGGACTCCCGGTTCGGGACGCTGGAGGGGCTCGTGGCCGCCAACCACTCGGAGGTCCAGGGTCAGCTCCGCTCCCTCCAGGAGGGACTCAGCGCACTGGCGCTCCGGATGGACCGGATGGAGTCGAACCTCACCGCGTACATGCAGGCGGGCTTCGATCGGGAGTATAGCCGAACCCTGGTCCGCTGCCTGGAGCACCGGGAGCGGCATCTCCCCCCCTTCGACCGGATGGAGTTCCCCGTCTTCTCCGAGTGCCTGACGGACTTCCGGGTCCGGGGCGCCCAGGATGCCCGGGACGCCCTCCTGGTGGACCGGACCACCCCGGTGGACGACCTCTCCGTGGCGGAGGCGCTTTCGGACCCGTCCCCTGAGAATCTGGCGCGGCGGCTCCCGCTCCTGGCCCGGGTGGCGGATCAGCGGTTCAGCTACCCTGGGCTCCAGGGCGGACGGGGCGGGGCGAACCCGGTGGAATGGGCCGTCGCTTCCCAGGCCTACCTCACCATGCTCCAGGACTGGCCCGAGCTGGCCCGGGCGGTGGCGCCGGGGGACCTGGAGGCCCTTCTCGCCACCGGACTCGAGGTCCAGGCCATCCTCCAGGGGATGGTTGCCGACCGGGTCACCGGCGAGTCGGGGCTCCTCATGAACCGGGTGCTGGCCTACTACGAGGCCCGGGTGGTGGAGCTCACCGAAGAGGCGGACCGACTGGCCACCCGGCACCAGCAGGCCCAGCTCCGCCGGGCGGATCCCGCCTCCCTCCTCACCCATATCCAGCCGGAAGCCAGTGCCCGGCCGACCCTGGAGGTCCCCCGGTGGGTGGCGGGAAGCGTTCCCCAGGAGGTCCGGACCGCCGCCGTGCTGGCCCTGAACGAGCCCACCCTGGTCTATCGGACCATGACGGCGGACAGCGTCAGTCGTGAGAACTTCCGCCGCCGCTTCCTCTTCTTCGGAAAGCGTCACGACCGATTCACCTTCACCCGGACCCGAATTGAGGTGGAGCTTCGCCTCGGCGGGGACGCGAATGGGGGTGCGGCCGGACGACAGGATGGAGGTGGCCTATTGGCTCGCTACCAGGTGGCCGGACGCCAGGTCCTCCATCGGGTCGAGGAGGTGGCCGGAGGCGAAACCAGCGAGAACGTGCGCTCCCGGCGGGAGCCGATCCCGGACCCCGAGGGCCATTTCCTGGACGAGATCTGGCCCACCCTTGCCGACGAGCCTGCGGTCTGGTCCATATCCCCACCTCGGTCCGATCTCCTCCGGGAGCTGGAGGAACGGATCGAAGGGGAACTTCGCCGTTACGAGTCCGTCTCCCTGAATCGTGTCTTCACCTCGGTGTGCCAGGAGGGGCCGGCGGCAGCCCTCCCCGGGGCGGGGGCTCCCGGCGCCACGACGGGTGGATTGGAGGGCGAGTTGGCAGGAGAAGATCGGGACTCCGCCCTCCGCATGCGGCAGGCGCTTGAGGGACTCACCGCCGCCCGGCTCCTCCTGGGGTCCTACGTGCGGCTGGCCCTTCCGGCTTCCGCCCAGGAGGATGCGGTCCTCCGGGAACTCCTCTATGGTCCCGATGGACTCCTGGATCGGAGGGTCGTCTGCAGCGCCGTGGCCGCAGGAGAGAGCCCCCTCCGGGTGGTCTGGTTGGAGGAGGAGCCCCGAGTGCGAGCCGAACGTCTCTCCGAGGCGCTGTCGCAGGCGTTGGAGAGGGAGGCCGGTGGCCCCGAGGTCGTCTCCACGGTGGATTCCACGGTCCAGCAGCTCCGGGCGGCCATTCGGATCCAGCAGCTCCGTGCCCAGGTCGCCCGGAGGGAGGGGACGGCGCCCCGGACCGGTGGACGCTGACGGGTGGGACCGGGCCACCCCTCGACTCACCTCCCTCCCAGCCCCACGCAGGCGAGCCCCTGATCCCGGATGTCCCGCACCCGTGCGGGGCCGATCCCCGGCACCCGGACCAGGTCGTCCAGGGAGGTGAAGGGCCGCTCCTCCCTCAGGGACACGAGAAGCTGGCTTCGAACGGTATCCAGGTGGATGATGGCCTGGAGCTCCAGGACCGAAGCGGTATTCACGTCCAGGCAGAGCTCCTGGGGCTCCTCGTCGGGTTCCGGCCCGGCCGGTGGGAAGAGGGGTCCCTCCCCCACCTGGAAGCTCCCGTCAGGCTGGACTCGGACCCCGATTCTTCCCCACTCTGCGGTGCTGAAGACCTGGGCTCCCACCTCCTCGTAGAGCGCCAGTGCCTCGGGATGGGGGTGGCCGAAGCGGTTGTTTCGCCCCGCACCGACGAGGATCACCCGGGGCTGGAGCACGGCCAGGGCTTCGGCGATGTCTCCGTTCCGCGACCCGTGGTGGGAGGCCTTGTGGAGATCCACCGCCGGGAGGGGTTCCGGTAGGGTTTCCAGCCAGTGATGCCAGAGATGACCTTCGGCGTCCCCGGCGAACATGGCATGGAAACGGCCGAAGCGCAGGATCACTCCCACCGAGTTGTCGTTGTGTCCGAGCCTCGGGTCGCCGGGTGGCGGGAGGATGTGCAGGGTGGCCTGCCCGAACTGAACGGTTCGCCCCTCCGGTTCCAGGAGGGGGACGTCATGCTCTCGCATGGCCTCCAGCATCCGCTGGTAGGTGAGGGTGATGTGGGGCACGCCGTTGTCCATGACGAAGCGCACGGGAATGGCCCGGATCACCGCGGCGGCTCCCCCGATGTGATCCGCGTGGTTGTGGGACGCGATGAAGAGGTCCAACTCCTCCACCCCCATGGCCTGGAGGGTGTCCGCCACCCGCCCTGCTGGGCCTGCATCGATGAGGACCCGTCGTCCCGAAGGCTCCTCGATGAGGACCGCGTCCCCCTGGCCCACATCCAGGAAATGGATCCAGAGGTCGCCGGTGGGGCGAGGGGCGTCCATCCCCGGCGCCAATGCCGGCGCGGCCTCCGGCGCCGTGTCTGGAGCGAAGTCGGGCGCCACCTCTGGCGCCACCCCCGGGGTCGGCTGAGGCGGGGTGCCCGGGGGCCCCGGTGGAGATGAGGCACATCCGAAGGCCCCCAGGGAGAGGGCGATGGTGAGGGGCAGGAGGGCCAGACGGGTTCCCCATCCGTTCCGTCCTCCGGATCTCCTCATAGAGAGAGGGGCCCTGAGGGACCCCGGGGAAGGGAGGCGCGGAGTTCCTCGATCCCCGCCACACGTCGGGCCGTTGCCTCCCGGTCGGCGATGTAGCGGACGGGCGATCCCGGAGGCCCGGAGTCGCCCTCCGCCTCCGCTTCGCGAAGGACGGTGCCCTCGGCGACCCCTTTCGGCAGGGCCTCCAGCGGTACGATCCGCTCCTCTCCGTCGTCGCGCTGCAGCACTGCTTGGTGCCGATCCTCGATCCGGTCCAGGATCCACAGATCTTCCGTCATCGGTTTCGCTCCTTTCCGGGGAAGGGGTTCTGTTCGTGGATGGGGCCCGCGGACGGCTCGTGGGAATGAAGCCTGCCACAAGATATGGGTCGACGTCGTTTTCGCCTCCCGTCTCCAGGCGGTCCCATGGCCTCGTCCGTCGCCGGTCCGTCCCCCCGGCTCGAACCTTGGGTCGGTGGCTGCAATGCAGAGGATACCCCGGCGGCGGTGCTCGCTACCCACCCCGAATCCCCCGTGTCCATCCGGGGGTAGGGGATACAGCCCGATCCCTCCGGGGTCCCTCCCGGCGCAGGGGGGGCGACTCTCCCAACCCGACGGAGTTCGAGGATGAATGGAGCCCGAACCGAAGTCCCAGATGGAGCCCAAGGGTGAGGGGGCTGGAGCAGATCCCCCTGGTCTATGACAGTCTGATGGCGGTGATGGACCGACTTCTCCTTGGCCGGTGGCGGCGTTCCCTCGTCCAGGAGGGCGACGGGTCGGTTCTGGAGGTGGGGGTGGGAACCGGCCGGACCCTGGCGCTCCATTCTCCCACCACCCAGGTGGTGGGACTGGATCCGGACCGGGTGGTCCTCCGGACCGCCCTTCGGCGGGCCCCGGGCATTCCCCTGGTCCAGGCACGGGCCGAGGCCCTCCCGTTCCGGGAGGACGCCTTCGACGTGGTAGTCTCCAGCCTGGTCTTCTGCTCGGTGGACGAGCCGGAGGTGGGGCTCCTGGAGGTGGCCCGGGTCTTACGCCCCGGCGGGTCCCTGCGAATGCTGGAGCATGTCCGTCCCCGATCCCGCCTCGGCGGCTGGCTCGCTCGCTGCATCCAGCCCCCCTGGACTGCCCTCACCGGCGGGTGTCGACCGGATCGCGACACAGAAGGGACGGTTCGAAGCATGGGGTTCCGGGTGGACCCCGGTACCCGCCGCTCCCGGTGGATCCTCCGACGCTTCGACGCGGTGCCGGAGGGCGACGACGTCGGGTGAACCGACTCGCCAGCCCCCCGCCTTCCCCGTGGATTCCCGTTGGGATTCCCGGTGCCTTCATCCCGTGGGCACCCCACCCGGGGCCACCGTCTCCCTCCGCACCACCCCTCGGAGGAGCCGGCCCAGGATGTCCGAGCCGGTGATGACGCGCCGCTCATCTCCCCAGAGGAGCACGATGTCCTCCTCCAGGACGTCGTCCTCGGCGTGCTCGGGACGCACCTTCAGGCGGGGGACGACCTGTCCCAGGGGTGTGCCGGCGTCCCGGACGATGATGGGCCGATGACAGTGGAAAAGCGGATGGAACGAGTCGTTATGGAAGAGGGCGTCCCTCAGGAAACTGCTGGCATCCAGCACAAGGCGGGCCTCGCCTTCCGGGTCCACCAGGATGATCCAGCTGGTCCCGGCGTCATGGAGCTTCCTGAGGAACGGGTCTTCTGGATCGGGCCGGATGGGGGGGAAGACCGGCCGCAGGCCATCGAACTCCAGCGCGATCACGCTTTCCGGGGCTACCGGCTCCCCCTCGGCGGAGAGGGGGAGGTCATCCAGGTCCAGGAAGTTCAGGGCACCGATCCCCTCCATTCGGCCGATCTCCGTCTCCGCGGAGTCGGCGTGCATGCGAAGGAGGTCCCGCAGGTCCCGCTCCTCGAAGTAGACAATGGCCTCCTTCCCGAGCCAGAGATCCAGGACGAGGGCGGTGGGCTTCGCCACGGGGAAGAGAAGGATCTGGTAGAGCCGGATGAGCGGGGAGAGGGCGGAGGCGATGCGGAGGGCGTGGCGGGAGAAATAGGCCTGGGGCACGATCTCTCCCACTACCGTGATGACCACCGTGGAGAAGAAGAAGGCGGCCACCCCGGCCATCACCGATCCGGAGAGGAGAGCCAGGAGGACGTTCACCGCCACATTCCCCCAGAGGATGGTGACCAGGAGGAAATTGGCGTCCTTTCGCAGTTGCAGGAGGCGGGATGCGTCCCGGTTCCCCTTGGAGGTCTCCAACTCAAGGTGGAGGAGGCTCGTCCGGAAGCACGCGAGGTTCAGGCCCGAAAGGGTGGCGGACTGGGAGATACATAGGACGATGGCAAGCCAGATGAACCAGGACATGGGGACGGTCTCAGAGGCGGGATGGGGTGGGGAAGGACAAGGCGTGAGGCGAGGGATTCGGGAGTGGGGGTTGCATTCAGGGCCCTCCTGTGGCGCGGCACCCGGAGCGCCCGCCCGAACACACCACGAACGAACCGCGAACGCAATGGGGAAGCCGGGGTGGGCGGGCTCCGAGTTTGAAATCCCCCTACATTCATGCCAGGATACCTTAACCGGTGCGTGAGGGTCGAGGGGTGGTCCGCAGGAGGAGGCGCGGCCACGAGTGGGGTCGTCCGCAGGTGACCCCGCTGGGGGTTCATTCGTTCGAGGGAGTTCGATGAAAAGGCAACGGAAGCTGTGGATGGTCCTGGGTGCCCTTTGCGGGGGGCTCGTGATGGGAACCGTGATCCTTGCCCCACTCCCCCTCGTGGCCCAGGCCGCAACGGAAGGGGAAGGGGAAGGGGAAGGGAGCATGGCCACCATCACCTCGGGGATGGCCACCCGGGTGGCGGTGGGTCCGGTGGTGGATGGACGCCTGGATGATCCCGTCTGGATGGAAGCGGAGCCCTTCACGGGGTTCGTGCAACATGAGCCCGTGGCCGGTGCCCCCATCTCCGAAGAGACGGAGGTTCGGATCCTCTTCGACGACGACGCCATCTACATCGGCGCCTGGCTCCGGGACCGGGAACCGGAGCGGATCATCGTGGGGGAGCGCCGCAGGAACGCCAACCTGAATCAATCGGATGCCTTCCTGGTGGTGCTGGACACCTACCAGGATCGTCAGAACGCCTTCGTCTTCGGGACGAACCCCGGCGGAATCGAGTACGACGGCCAGGTCCGGGGGGGCGGGAATGTGAACACCAACTGGGACGGGAGCTGGAGCGTGGCCACCTCCCAGGATGGA
The DNA here is from genome assembly GCA_007695225.1 of Gemmatimonadales bacterium. GTDB lineage: Bacteria > Gemmatimonadota > Gemmatimonadetes > Longimicrobiales > Gaopeijiaceae > T3Sed10-66. Next base: position 73,602 of record REED01000119.1, on the reverse strand, counting down.
GCCGGGTGGTACGTGGAGATGCGCATCCCCTTCTCCACCCTGCGCTACGGCACCCAGGAGGCCCAGGACTGGGGCCTGAACCTGGCCCGCTTCATCGGCCGGAAGAACGAGCAGGCCTTCTGGTCCCCGGTTCCCCGGCAGTACAACCTCTACCGCCTCACCGAGGCCGGTGTCCTGCGGGGGATGTCGCCGCCTCCCCAGCGGGTCACCACCTTTTCCCCCTATCTCCTGGCGGCCACCCAGCAGAACCTCCCGGGACAGCCGGGGACCGAGTATCCGTTCGAGGTGGGTGCCGATGCCAAGATCGGGATCACCCCGAGCCTGGCGCTGGACCTCACCGTGAACACGGATTTCGCCCAGGTGGAGGTGGACGACCAGCAGGTGGACCTCACCCGCTTCAACCTCTTCTTTCCGGAGCGCCGGCCCTTCTTCCTGGAGAACGCGGACCTCTTTTCCGTCCAGTCGGCTCGCCCCGGGTCGTCCCAGACTCCGGTGCAGATGTTCCACAGTCGGAGGATCGGGGTCCACCGGGGTCAGGAAGTGCCCATCCAGGCGGGTGCGCGCCTTTCCGGGCGGGTGGCGGGAACCGACGTGGGGCTCCTCTACATGCAGACCGAGGGGTTGGAGGGGGTCCAGGATCCCAACGGCTGGACGGTGGGACGCGTGGTCCGGGAGCTCCCGAACCGCTCCCGGGTGGGGACCATCTTCACCCAGCGGCAGTCCCGGGACCTTGAGGGGGACTACAATCGCCTCTTCGGTGCGGACCTACGGGTCGGGCTCGGGGACGAGTGGACCTTCGACGCCCTGCTGGGGCGGACCGACTCTCCCCAACTGGATGGAGATTCGAAGCTCATGGCCTTCGTGGGGGAATACCGGTCCGAGAACTGGCAGGTCTCCAGCTACTACGACCACATCGGGGACCACTTCGATCCTGAGGTGGGCTTCGTTCGGCGGATCCGACCGGGGCTCGGCTATACCGCTCGGCACTTCCGGGTCATGAACTATCTCCGGGTTCCCCGGGTGGAGTGGCTCCGGGAGCTCCGGCCCCACACCAGCTATACCGTCTCCCACGACCTGTCGGGCTTCAAGCTCACCGAGCGGGTCCACCTGCATACCCACGTGGAGTTCGAAAGCGGCGCCCTCACCATGCCCGCCCTGGACTGGGAGCTGGAGGGATTGGACCGGCCCTTCCGCATCGCCGGAACCGAAATCGAGGTGCCGGCGGGCACCTACAGCGGGTGGACTTTCTGGTCCAGCCAGAACACGAACCGGGCCGCCCCCATCTCCTTCAGCAACCGGGTGGAGGTGGGGAGTTTCCTCAGCGGAACCCGGGTGGGGGTATCGGGGGGGATGGATGTGCGGCGGGGAGGGACCCTCACCGGGGGGGTGAATGTGAATCACAACCGCATCGATCTCCCCCAGGGGCAGTTCAACACCACCCTGACCCGGGTGCGGCTGCGCTATGCCTTCACTCCCTCCCTGGCCGCCCAGTCCTCGGTCCAGTACAGCGACCAGACCGGCGTCTGGACGGGATACCTTCGCTTTGGATGGCTGGACACGGCAGGGACGGGGCTCTTCGTGGTCTACAATGAGCGTCAGCTCATGGAAGTCTCGGGGATTTCCGGCGTCCTACCCAGGGAGGGCCTGGGGGCGCCTGAACGGACCTTCGTGGTCAAATATACCCGACAGTTCGACGCCTCGGGGTTCTTCAGGTAGGGCGAGTGTTCAGGAGTTGGCGCACCTTTTCGGGGAGTATCCGGATACCGGTCCTGAGGCGGGCCACCTCCGATGCCGGCTCCATTCCGTTCATCCCCGTAGCTACCAAACTTCGGCGACTTTGCGATAGATGTCGGATCGCTTCCGGGAAATGCGGTGTCCCCGAACCCGTCCGGTCCGGCCAGGTTCGATGCTCGCCTCCAGGAAGGAGATGATATGATGCGCCCCTGGGTTCGCCCCCTCCCCACCCGTCCCATCCTGGCCATGATCCCCTGGGCCATCCTGGCCTTCGTGGCGTGCTCCCCCGACGCCCCCGCGCCGGGAGACGAGGCTGCGCCCGATGTCACCATCCCCGCCGCCGCCCCAGGGATCGAGGACGCCCTTGCCCGGATCACCGCCGAGGGAATCCTCTCCGATGTCTCCATCCTCTCCGCCGACAGCATGGAGGGGCGAGCCCCGGGGACCCCGGGCGAGGAGCGGGCGGTGCGCCACATCGAAAACCGCTTCCGTGAGATCGGCCTGGAGCCGGTGGGCGACGGGTACCGACTCCCCATAGAGCTCCTGGGGATGAGCAAGCAACTGGATCGATCCACCGCCTCTATCGCCGGGCCCGGGGGACCCCTGGATCTCGTCCCCGAGGTGAACTTCACCTACTTCTCCAGCGCGGAGCAGCCGGTGGTGGAGTTGGACGAGGTGCCCGTGGTCTTCGTGGGGTATGGGGTGGAGGCTCCCGAGTACGGGTGGGACGACTTCAAGGGCGAGGACGTGGAGGGGAAGGTCCTCCTCTTCCTCAACGATGATCCGCCGGTGGTGGAAGATGGCCAGGCGCTCTTCGGCGGTCCCATCCGGACGTACTACGGCCGGTGGACCTACAAGTACGAGCAGGCCGAAAAGCACGGGGCCGCGGGGGCCATCGTCATCCACACCGATGAATCCGCGGGATACGGCTTCAGCGTCATCGGGAACATGGGAGAGCGGCTGGTCTGGCAGCGGGACTACAAGCTCGATTTCCTCGCCTGGATGGATTCCACACGCACCGAGGATCTGGCGGCGGGAATGGGGACCGATCTGGCGGGGCTCTTCGAGATGGCGGCCCGTCGTGATTTCCGTCCCGTGGATACCGGTTTCCGGCTGAGTGCCCGTATCGAGACGGAGTTCGAACGGATCCAGGCGCCCAACGTGGCGGGGGTGGTCCGGGGCACCGACCCCGAGCTGGCGGAGGAGTACATCGTCTTCACCGCCCATCACGATCACCTGGGGATGGATCCGGACCTGCCAGGGGAGGACAAGATCTACAGCGGCGCCCTGGACAACGCCCTGGGGGTGGCCGCCATCATCGCAGCTGCTGAAGCATTCGTTGCGTTACCCTCCCGGCGCTCGGTGATGTTCGTATCGGTCACCGCGGAGGAGGGGGGGCTCCTGGGGAGTGGTCAGTTCGTGGAGGACCCACCGGTGCCCCGGTCCAGCATCGTGGCCAACTTCAATGTGGATTCCCCCCAGTCCTACGGCCTCACCCACGACGTCGCCGCCATCGGCATCGACATGAACTCCCTGGGCGAGGTCTTCCGGGAGGTGGTCCGGGAGCACGGCTTCCGCCCCGAGGGAGACCCGGATCCGGCGGCAGGTAGCTTCTACCGTTCCGATCAGCTCAGCTTCGCCAAGGCGGGGATTCCGGCCCTGTACCTGCGCCATGGCACCGACTACGTCCAGGAGCTGGACTTCGATCCCGAGGCCCACCGGGCCGAGCACTACCACCAGGTTTCGGACCGGATCTCCCCGGAGTGGGATCTGTCCGGGGTGGAACGGGACATGCGAGTCTTCGTCGACGTGGCCCACCGGGTGGCCAACGCCGATGAGCAGCCCCGGTGGAATCCCGGGAACGAGTTCGAAGCGGCGTGGCGAGAACTCTACGGGCGATGAGGGCTGGAGCCGGCCCTGGCCCGCTGGCCCGCTGAGCCCCGGAGCCCGTAAACGCTTCTGATTGGGGAGGGCCGCACCGAGTCCCCTTCAACCGCCATCCAGCATCGTGGGGAGCCGGGCCGGCGCCATCAGCTTCCGGATGGGGAGGAGGGGAGGCTCGACGGTTTCGGGACTCATGTGGAAGGCCTCCAGCTCCGCCAGGGGAAGGAGGAACGTCATTCGATCCCAGTAGAAGATGTTGTCGGTGGTCTCCGGCTCCAGTAGGTGGGTTACCACCCGGCCCAGTACCTGGCCGGTCCGCACCACCCAGGTTCCCGGGGGCAGGTGCACCCTGTAGTCCACCTCCTCACCCACCTGGATGACGGGCGCGGCCCCGTGATGGTTGTCGGCGGACTCCCACCGGATTCCCTCCAGTGTGTAGCCCCGGACCTCCACCTCCACCGGAGCCGCCAGTCGCTCCACCTCGATCCGGTGGCGCTTCAAGAGGGCCACCGCCGCTTCCGCCGAGGGGGGGAGGAGATAAGCCCAGGGGCGGTCCCGGAATCGGGTACCCACGGCCTGCCTGAGGATCGGGGCGTCCTCCACGGTGAGGAGTGCCTCCTCCTGGACGGGGAGGGATGGATCCACCTGGGCCGGATCCACGATCTGATAGGTGACCCGGAGGGAGTCGGCCTCCATCCGTTCCGCCACCGGAACCTGCCCGGTGGGCTCCCGCCCCAGCGCCACCGTCCGCTCCCGGGCCGCCTGCACGGTGCCCATGAGTTCATCCCCATGATCCCTGGTGTAGGTCAGGATGGACCGATAGGCGTGGAGGGCCACCTCCACCCCGGCTTCCATTCCCGGCCACTCCGCCACCTCGAAGAGGATGGAGAGTTTGTTCGCCAATCCCCCGTAGTTCCGGCCCATCCGGGGAGCGGCGCCCCCGACCAGCCACCGCTCCGCGTCTCCCCTGGACCAGTAGAAGGACTGGAAGCCCTCGCTGGCCAACGCTTGGTTCACGTGGGGAAGCACCCGGTGGTCCGCCAGGTCGCCAAGGGCGGGGTCCGCCCCGGCCAGCCCCGGCCCCTGGTAGAGGAGGTGATAGGGGAAGGCACCCCCGTACTGCACCGCCCCTCCGTCATGCCCATCCACGAAGAGGTGGGGATTCCACCGGTTGATCACGTTCCCCACGTAGGCCGCCATGGAGGGCTGGTCCAGGGTCATGTAGTCCCGGTTCAGATCGGCCCCCCGGGCGTTGAAGCGGTCCTCCGCCGCCAATCCGTCGGGGTTCTTTGAGGGCGCCACCAGGACGATGACCCGGTCCAGGAGCTCGTTCATCTCGGACCCCGGGGCTCCCAGCTCCCGGAGGAGGATCAGGAGGGCCTCCCGGGCCACGTAGTTGTGCCCATGGGCATTGGCCCCCAGGACCACCACCGGCTTCCCCGTGGCGTGGGCCTCTGCCGGGGAAGTCACGTGGGGGCGGCTGAAGAAGGCCACGGGAAGGTCCCGCCCCTCCAGGGTTCGACCATAGCTCCCCAGCCGCATGTCGGAGGCCTCCGCCTGCACCCGGGTGAGATAGGCCATCATCTCGTCGTGGCCGGTGTGGCGGGCGAAGTCCGAGGCCTCGGCGGGGGTCCGCAGACCCTGGAGCTGGGAAGGGCCACCTTCCTCGATCCCCTGGGAAGCGCAGGGCGTAGCCAGCCCGAGGAAGAGGAGGAAGGCGGACGGAGGGAGGGCCCGTAGGAAGGGCCGGCGGGTGGCGGAGAGGGGGGTGGTGGGAGCTGGCATGGCCCGGTAGGTGGAGGTGTGGGGGAGACGGGGGCACGTGGACCCCACACTAGGCGCTCACGTTCGGCGTCGCCACCGATGGGGATCGTGGGCATTGTGTTCGCCTTCCCGTTTGGATCATCTTGGGCCGTGTCGCAGGTGGAGGACGCCCCTCCAGAGTTTCGGTGGTCTTGATGTGGGGGAGGGAGCCCGACGTGCGGTTTCGGGTATGCCCCGGAATGAGGTTCTCATGAGCTGCCATCACCCATCCATTCGGCCCCGGCGAGTCGGGCGAGCCCGGCCAGTCCCGCGGCCCCTGCAACCCCGGCCCTCTGCGCCATTCCCATCCCCTCGCTTTGCCCGGTGGTCCGGGTGGTGGGTGGGGTTCGCCCCGCTGGTCCTCATGGCGATGGCTCCCGCCATGGCCACGGCCCAGGTGGTGGGGGTTAGCGCCTCCACCTTCCCGGAGATGCGGAGTGACATGCCCGGTGGGTCTGGAGTCCATGGTTGGGTCACCACCGATCCGCTGGGATTCCTCCGGCTGGGGATCTCTGCGGGTCAGGACCGGGGCCGGGAGTCGGGGCCGGGAGCCATCTGCACCAGCTACTGGCCGGTGGCCACGGGGTGCGTCTCAGAGGTGGTGCTGGAGGAGAACACCGTCACCACGGCCTCGGCGCACCTTCAGATCCTCGCACCCCGGATCTTCGGGTTCCAACTGGGGGTCGGGCCCTCTGCGGCCTATCACCATTTCGGAATCCGGCGGACGGGGGAGACCACCGGCAGGGAGGAACGACCCGTCATGGAGGACGGAGACCGCCGGCAGGTGGGCGTGGGATGGATCGCCTCCGTGGAGGCTCCCCGTCTGCTGGGGGATTTCCTCCGACTGCGCCTGGCCGTGGACCGAACGGAGGTGGATTTTCCAGCCTGTGTCCTGGATGCGTGGGGAATCTGCGGCCGAGAGACCCTGACGCGGTTCTCGGTGGGGGTGGGGATGCGGATTGGAGGGGATTAGGGGAGGACATGCGCCGCCCACATCCGTCAAGTGGAACGCACCCCCTCCTGGGTCCCTTGAACGGGGCACCTACCGCCATGATCCGTGTCGGGTACCTTACGGGCCGACGGTGGGCCGACGGTTGGGTCTCGTTCATTTCCCCATCCGGTTTCTTGCTCTTCCCCGAGTCGCCCGCCTACGTTGCGCCCCCCAATATTTTGACAGCACCCGACGGCGAAGGGACTCCCGTCCCTCGCTTGGAGTTCGAATGCCCGGGTCCGCACACTGTCCGCATATGGAAAGGAGGCACCCCGCGCCATGACTGCGGCCCTGCAGCGTTTCGTCAATGTGCGACGGGAAGAAATCCCCGCCCTTCTGGCCTCGGCGGCCTTCTTCTTCTGCGTCCTGTCGGCCCTCATGGTCATCCGCCCCGCCCGGGAGGCTCTGGGCATGCGGAGCGGACTCGATACCGTCCGGTGGCTCTTCGTGGGAACGGCGGTGGTGACCCTGGCGGTGAACCCTGTGTTCGGGTACCTGGTCTCCCGCTTCCGGCGGATCTCCTTCATCGCCGCCACCTACATCTTCTTCGGCACGAGCCTCCTGGGCTTCTGGGCCCTTCTGAGCTTCGCCCCGGAGGCGGCGGGGGAGATCTCGGGGCGGGTCTTCTATGTCTGGTTCAGTGTCTTCAATCTCTTCAGCACCATGGTCTTCTGGGCCCTCATGGTGGACCGGTTCTCCCTGGAGCAGTCCAAGCGGCTCTTCGGTGTTATCGCCGTCGGGGGGACCCTGGGGGCCATCTTCGGGCCCTGGTTCGCCTGGACCTATGTGGAGGTGGTGGGGACGGAGAACCTCATCCTCGTCGCCGTGGGCTTCCTGGGGCTGGCGGTGGGGGCTGCGGCGCTGGTGGCCCACCTGCAGCCGGAGAGCCTCACCGAGATCGACCCCGACGACCCGGAAGCGCCCCCGGTGGTGAAGGAGGAGGAGATCATCGGCGGGAGTGCCTGGGAAGGGTTCCGGGCCGTGGTCAGGTCCCCCTACCTCCTGGGGATCTGCTTCTTCGTCCTCATCATGGCCATCATGGCCACCTTCATCTACTTCACCCGTCTCCAGGTGGTCGCGGCCATGACGGAGGAGATGGATCAGCAGACCGGTCTCTTCGCGCAGATCGATTTCTGGACGCAGGTGACCACGCTGGCGCTCCAGCTCTTCCTGACCGGTCACATCATGAAGCGGCTGGGCGTGGCGGTGGCCCTGGTGCTCCTCCCCGTCACCGTGGCGCTGGGATTCATTGGACTCGCCATCACCGGGACCTTCGCCGCCCTCATCCTCCTCGAGGCTTCCTATCGGGCGGTGCAGCGCGGCCTGACCCGCCCCGCACGGGAGACCCTCTTCACCGTGGTGGGCCGGGAGGACAAGTACAAGTCGAAGGCCGTGGTGGACACCCTGGTCTACCGGACGGGTGACGTGGTGGGGGCCTGGACCGAGGGACTCCTGGGACGGCTGGGGGGCGGGATCATTGCCCTCTCGGCGCTGGTCCTTCCGCTGGCGGCGGCGTGGGCGGTCCTGGGGGTCTGGCTGGCCCGGGAGCAGGGGAAGCGGGCGAAGGCGGCCGAAACGCCTCCGGCGAGGTAGTTGACCTCGCGGCCCTGAGTCCCAGCAGCGAGTCCTTCTCCGCCATGCCCTTGGCGGCCTTCATCCGCAGCAGGCGGATCCCGTCGGGGGCCGGGGCGCGTTGGCCGGGATGGCGGCAGGAACTGCGGCGGGCGCACCGTCAGACGTCCCGTCCCGGACCCCGTCCGGCGCCCATGTCCCTGCCAGGACATCCGAGGAGCATACCCCCGTCTCAGGGAGGACCAACTCCAGCCGGCGGGCCCCTTCCAGGTCGCTGGTGAGCCCCCTCACCACCGAACGCACCTGTTCGTAGCCGGTGAGGAGGAGGAAGGTGGGGGCCCGCCCGTAGCTCTTCATCCCCACCACGAAGACGTCCTGTTCCGGGTGCCCCAGGGTGTCGTACCCATGGGGCGGGACGGAGCCGCAGCTGTGGAGGTTGGGGTCGATGAGGGGTGCCAGCTTCGCCGGGGCCTCCAACCAGGGGTCGAGGTCGATCCGGAGCTCCCGGAGGATTCGCAGGTCGGGGCGGAAGCCGGTGTTGACGATGATCTGGTCCACCGGGTCCAGACGGGTTCCGCACTCTCCCACCACGTGGAGGCGGTCTCCGGAGCCCTCGATCCGGGCCACGCGGAAGCCGGTGACGAGCCGAACACTCCCCTCGGTCACCAGTGCCCGGAGCCTCTCCCCCAGTTTTCCCCGAGCGGGGAGGGCGTCCCGGCCTCCTCCTCCGAACATCCTGCCGGGCTCCGCGCCTCGTACGGCCCAGGTCACCTCCGAACCGGGGGCTCCCTCTCCGAGGCGCGCCAGTTCCAGGACGGAGTGGAAGGCGGAGTGCCCGCTCCCCACCACCAGGGTCCGCCGTTCGGCGTAGCGGGCCCGCTCCTCTCCCTGGATGTCGGGAACTCCGTAACGGAGGTGGTCCCGGAATGCCTCCTCGCCTTCCGCCGGGAGCCCTCCGGCGCCCACGGGATTGGGGGTGGTCCAGCTTCCCGAGGCGTCCAGGACCGCCCGGGCCAGGTGGCGCTGGATCCCTCCTTCCCGGGTTCGGACGACCAACTCAAAGGGCGCATCCTGCCGGCCGGGGGACTTCACTTTGTCAAAGCCCCGCCGGGTGATGCCCACCACCCGTTGGCCCAGGTGGAGGTGGGGAGCCAGCGAGGGGAGGCTGGCCAGGGGCTCCAGGTAGTCCCGCACCAACTCCCACCCGGTGGGGAGGTGGTCGCCGGGAGGGGGCGTCCAGCCATGGGTCTCCAGCAGGCGACGGGAGACCGGCTCGGTGAGGTGCTTCCATGGCGAGAACAGACGAATGTGGCCCCATTCCCGGATGCTAGCCCCCACCGCCTCTCCGGCTTCGAAGATCAGTGGAGTCTCACCCCGGTCCAGGAGGTGGGCGGCTGCCACCAGGCCAACGGGCCCCGCGCCCACCACCGCCACCGGGAGGGGAGAGCGATGGGAATCCTTCGTTGAGCGGGTCATGGGGTCTCTTCCCGATCTGCGTTATGGCCGGGGTGGGGGATCCCCCTCGTACGAGGTCCCCGGACACGGTTCAGTCCACGGAACAGCATGCGCCCCCCGAGGTGTCCACGCGGGCGGCCGCCGCCCGGGCCAGCCTCCGGATGAGGGTGGCCATGGCCTGACGCACCTCCGGCTCGAAGTCCGCCAGGAGCTCTTGTTCCTGCGCCAGGATCTCCCCCTGGATGCGGTGGTGGAGGCTTCGCCCTGGCGGTGTCGCCTCGAGGAGGAGGGCCCGTCCATCCTGGGGGTTGGGGAGGCGCTCCACGTACCCCTTCTTCTGAAGGGCATCCACCACCCGGCTCGTGGTGCTCTTGTCCAGGTAGAGGTGGGCCGCCAGTTCGTTGAGGGAGAGGGGTCCCTCCCCGACCACCCGTTCCAGGGCATGGCACTGGGTCACGGAAATGTCGTGACAGCAGATCCGGTCCCGGTCCCGGAACTGGTAGACCCGCACCAGTTCGGAGAGGGCCCGATGGAGGGTCTGGGTGTCGGCGGCCAGGGCGTCGGCGTCCGGGTCCCGGGCGTCCGGGGCACCTCCCGCCGACAGGGTCCCCGTCGGGGACATCATGGATCCGGTGTCATTTCATTCAGAGGGGTTGGGTTTGTGACGTTCGCCCGTCTAGTTGCAACTACCAACTTGTTGGTGGTGGCTGGGGAGGGCAACATGGGTTCAGGCCGCCGGGGCCTCTGCCGTGGGGTGGTCGATGCGACGGCTCACCTGTGCGATGTGGTCAGCGGGAAAGCCGCTCTTGGCGCTGATGGAGCGGGTGGGCGTTGAGCGGTGATCGCACCCCTTCAGCGGCTCCGGGAGCCCCCCGGCATCCGGCGGGTAGGAGTTCCCATGGATGCTTCCACTCTCCCTTCCGGCGAGCCGCCGGGATCCGGCAAGGACCCGGAGCGACCCTCCCTTCTCCGGCGGTTGGAGCCCCTTTTCTGGGTGGCGCTCGCGCTGTTTCTATTGGCTCGGTTCGGACCCCAGCTCCAGGCGTGGACAGGGATCGGGCCGCCCCAGGGAGACGCGCCGTCGCTGGCGGTGGTCACCCTGGACGGAAGATCCATCGGCACTGAAGAGACCCGGGGACGAGTCCAGGTGGTCACCTTCTGGGCGACGTGGTGCCGGGTCTGCCACGTCGAACTGCCGGCGATCCAGCGGGTGCACGAGCGGTGGGGTGAAGACGGCGAGGTGGTGGTCCTGGGTCTCTCCGTCGACCAGGGAGGAGAAGGTGTGGTGCGAGCCCACGGAGAAGAACGCGGCTATACCTTTCCCCTGGCCATGGCCACTCCCCCCCTGCGTCGCTCCTTCGGAGGGATCTCAGGCGTTCCCACCACCTTCATCGTGGATCGGGAAGGGGTGGTGCGCCACACCCTGATCGGGCTTTCCGGCCCCCGAACCCTCCAGCGGGCGGTGGCGCGTTTGCTCCAGGAATGACGTTAGGGGTGACGTCGGGGGTGACGTCTGGGGATCACGGGCAGGGAGGGCCATCCGGGGACGACACCCCCAGGGGAGTGCCGCCCCCGAAAACGGGGCTCATCCGGGGCTCGACGCTCGAATCAATGCCCCAGGGGGAGGGGTTCCTCCAAGCGCACCGTGACCCGGGAGCCCTCGGGGAGCACCGCGTGCCCGTCCCTTGTGGTGATGGCCACTCCTGCACCGGCCACTCCACCGGCGATGGCACCCTGGATGGTGGACCGGGTGTCTCCACCCAGAATCTGGCCGATGACGGCGCCTGCGGCGGCGCCGGTGGCCACCTTGGCGGCGCTCCGGGCGCCGGAGTCGCGGGTGGCCGTCTCCGTGGTGGCTGACTCCACCACCGCGTCCAACTCCACGGGTGTCCCGTTTACCTCCACGGACTCCACCACCACCACCAGCGCGGCTTCATCCTCGGCGCCCGTGCTCTCGTGGGCGAGGGCAACCACACCATGGGCTTCGGTTCCCTCGGGAAGATAGGCCCCGTCGGTTCCCGTCACATCCGAGACGAGTCGGAGTGTGAAGGTGTCTCCCTCATCGTGGTCGGCCGTGGAGACGGTCTCCGCGACCTCGAAGATGAGGGACGTTCCCGCTGGGATCATGGCTACGCCCGGGTCGGGGCTTCCATTCCACTCGTCGCCGGGACGAACCTCCTCGGCCCGATCCTCGGAGAGCGGCTGCCCCTCCAGGTCTTCCCGGGACTCGGCGTCCCCGCACGCGGCCAGCCCGAAGGTGGCCAGGAGTGCAAGGGTGGCCGCTTTGCGACCGGAAGGTTTGAGGTGGCTCATTGAATGGGCATTCGTCATGATTACCTCCGTCCTCGGAACAGGTGACATGAGGTTGGGGAGTGATGGTCCGTGATATCACGGATCCACTGTGAAGGGGAGCAACCGGTATGCCAGGGGCGCACCTTCTCCACAAGGCTCTGTTCTACAAAGGCTTACGAGGTGCGTTCTCGTGGTGCACGAGTTCTTGCACTGGGAAGGTTCTTCATGGGTGCGCCCAATTCTTGCAGGGATTCTCCCCCCGACGGCCCGATTCGATGGGTGCCGTCAGCGGCCTCCCACCGGTTCCAGGCGCACCATCGGGGTGAGGCCGCCCCCTCGCCGATTGTCGATGGCGATGGAGACGAGCCCCCAGGGGCCCCGACGAATATCCCGGATCCGGGGGTGGATGGTCCGGCACGTGGGGTCCGGCGGGTGGTCCCACCTGAAGCGTGCCCCAACCGGGCAATACCCCAACCGCGCGAACCCGAAGCCCTCGCAAGGGGGGCTCCGGGTTCGCGCGGTGAAACGACCGGATTCCTCCGGCCTTCCGATTCACTGGACAGGGGTCAGAAGAGCGTTCCCCCCAGACCGTCTCCGGTCAACTCCACCAGGAGTTCCTCGAACTCGTTGCGCACCTCTTCGTCCTGGTTGATGAGGTTCACGATCTCGGAATAGCGCTCGGTGGTCAGGCCGTGTTCATCCAGGACCGCCACCATCTGGTCATTCGCCTGCTGCTGGAGGGCGTTGGCCTCTTCAGGGGACTGGACCTGCGCCACCTGGGCCTCCATGTCCTGGCGGATGTCCGTCACCTCCAGGAAGGCCTCGGTGAACTGCACCAGTTCCTCCTGGTCCGGCGTATCCGCCATCTGGGCTTCGACGCCGGCGGGGGCGGCTATGGCCATGGCGAGGGCAAGGGCGGGAAGGGTCATCAGTCGGGTCATTCGCTCTCTCATGGTTGTCCTCGGTTATGGAAACGAGTCGCTCGAACTCGCCCTTGAGGGTTTGCAGGGGCTATGCCACGCCCTGGCGAAACGGGAGAAACGGCCCGCCCGGCCGGAGCCCCGGATCCCCGAAAACCACCGCGCGGCGGCCCTTTCCACCCATGTGGACTCCCCTGGTCCCACACCGGGAATCGCTCCGAAACGTGCACCCGGGAGTGACCGGGGCCAGAGTGAGGGCTTTTCCGGTGTGCCAATCCAGACGAAGAGTTGTATCGTTATGACACATGTATCATCATAGTACATGCCTGATTCCACCTCGACCCCCCGATCCACCAGCCTTCGAACCAGCCTCGTCCTCCGCATCCTTCTCCCGTTGGCCGTCGTGGTCAGTGCAGCCGCCGTCCTGGCCGTCATGGGACTGGAGCGGGAGGTGGAGGCCCGGATGCAGGATGAGGTGGAGCTCGTGGCCCGGGCCCTCCGGCTTCCCCTGACCCACGCCATGGAACTGGATCGGCCGGGCACCGTGGACCGGGCCCTTCGCTCGGCCCTTGAGATCCGTCGGGTCTACGGAGTCAACGTCTACGGCCCGGAGGGCGAGGATATCGCATCCTTCGGAGAGGGGTGGCCGGGTGAGCCGCCGGAGCGACTCACCGAGATGGCGGCGGAGGGACAGCGCCTGGGGGAGTACGGCTCGGCGGGAGGGCGGCGGGTCTATTCCTACTTCATACCCCTGGCGGACTCCTGGGGAAGGAGCCTCGGGGTGCTCCAGGTGACCCGTCGCCGCCGGGACATCGACGACTCCATCCAGCGGATCCGCCGTCAGTCGGCGGGGCTCCTGTTCCTGGGGTTCGCCGCGGTGGGGGTGCTCATTCTCCGGGGTCACCATCGTGTCATCGGAGGTCCCCTGGACCGGCTCCGGGAGAGCATGGCCCGGGTTCGGCAGGGGGACCGGGACCACCGGGCGGGGGATGGGGGTCCCCGGGAACTGGCGGAAGTCGCCGTGGCCTTCAACGCCATGCTCACCGCCATGGAGGGGGCCGAATCCGAACTCGCCGCCCGTCGACGGGATGAGGTCGAACTCCGCCGGAAGCTGGCCCATGCGGAGAAACTGGCGGCGGTGGGGGAACTGGCATCAGGTGTGGCCCACGAATTGGGCTCCCCCCTCAGCGTCATCGATGGAAGGGCCCAACGCATGCTCCGTAGGTTGCCCCATCCCGGCGTGGGCCCGAGCCTCGGGGATGGGCTGGGAGCCATCCGGGGACAGGTCCGTAGGATGGAGGGGATCGTGCGCCAGCTCCTGGACTTCGGCCGGGGCGAGACCGGGACGCGGATCCCGACCCCTGTGGCGGGGATGGTCCTCCGGGCCGTGTCCGCCGCCGCACCGGAAGCGGAGGAGCGGGATGTCCGGATCCGGACCCGTGGCCCCCGACCCGGCCCCAGCCTCACCCTGGATGCCCGACGGATGGAGGAAGCGGTCACGAATCTGGTCCGAAACGCATGCCAGGCCTGCGGAAGCCAGGGCGGCGAGGTTCGGGTCGGATGGGACGAGCAGGAGGGGGAGGTCCGGATCGAGGTGGAAGACGACGGTCCGGGAATCCCCCCGGAAATCGGATCCCGGATCTTCGAGCCCTTCTTCACCACCAAGCCCACCGGCCAGGGAACGGGGTTGGGCCTGGCGGTGGTCCACGGGATCGTGGACGCCCATGGCGGACGGGTGGAAGTGGACCGAAGCCCCCTCGGTGGCGCCCGGTTTCGGATCCTCCTCCCCCGGGCCGCCGGGGAATCGGATGCGGGGGCCAGGGATGGGTGAGCCGAACCGTGAGCCCATGAATGACCCGGCGGAAGGGAATGGGAGAAGGGTCCTTGTGGTGGAGGACGACCGGTCCCTTCGCGCCCTTCTGAAGGATGCCCTCACCGATGAAGGACTCGACGTCGGCGGGGCCGCCTCCGCCGAGGAGGCCATGGCGTTCCTGGCCGAAGAACCTGTGGACCTGGTCCTCACCGACCTCCGCCTCCCGGGAGCGGATGGCCTCGAGCTACTCCGCTGGCTTCGTGGGCGGAAATCTCCCCCGGCCGTCCTCCTGGTCACGGCCTTCGGGACCATCGACCAGGCGGTGGAGGCGCTGAAGGAGGGGGCCGACGACTTCCTCACCAAGCCCCTGGACCTGGACCACCTGGCGGTCCGGGTGGCCCGGATCCTGGAGAATCGCCGACTCCGGCAGGAGGTGGCCCGGTATCGGGAGGCCCTGGAAGGGGACGATTTCCATGGAATGGTGGGACGCAGCCCCCCCATGGTCGCCCTCTTCCGGGACCTGGCCCAGGTGGGTCGGGGGCAGGGCCCGGTACTCATCCAGGGGGAGAGCGGCGTGGGGAAGGAGTTGGCGGCCCGGGCCGTGCACGAGGAGGGCCCCCGGGCGGACGGGCCGTTTTTGGCCGTGAACTGTGCCGGCGTTCCCGCCGCTCTTCTGGAGAGCGAGTTCTTCGGCCATGTGAAGGGCGCCTTCTCGGGGGCCACCCGGGCCCGCCCGGGTCTCTTCCAGGAGGCCTCCGGGGGGACCCTCCTCCTGGACGAGATCGGTGAAATGCCCCTGAAGCTGCAGGCCAAGCTCCTCCGGGTCCTCCAGGAGGGCGCGGTGCGACCCGTGGGAAAGGATCGGCCAACCAAGGTGGATGTCCGGGTGGTGGCCGCCACGAACCAGGATCTGCGGGAAGCCATGGATGCCGGGCGATTCCGGGCCGACCTCTTCTACCGGCTGGAGACCTTCCGGATGGTGGTTCCGCCCCTCCGTGAACGGGGAGAGGACCTGGAGCTTCTCGCCGCTCGCTTCATCCGTCGCCACGCCGCGCGCCTGGGGCGGACGCCTCCCCGTTCCGGATCGGAGTTCCTGGACGCCCTCCGGCGCTATCCTTTTCCCGGGAACGTGAGGGAGCTGGACAATGCATTGGAGCGCGCTGTCACCTTCGCCGAGGGGTCGACCCTGGAGCCCCGCCACCTCCCGGCCCGGATCCTGGAGGCCGAGGCCGATCGCCAAAGGATCCAGGGGGGCGGGAGGGGGGAGTCGAGGGAAACCGGGGGTGGCTCCCAGGAGCCGTCGGGATCGGACTCCCCCGGTGCGGCACGGACCGGAAACCCACCCGGAGGGCCCCATGTCCCCCTGGCCGCCCTCTTCCCAGGGGAGAAGCTGCCCTCCCTGCGGGAACTGGAACACAGCTACGTCCGCCTCGTCCTGGAGCGGACCGGGGGCAACAAGCGGAAGGCGGCGGGTCTTCTGGGGATCAGTCGGCGGACCCTCTACCGACGACTGGAGGATGGCACCCCCGAGGGTGGGTGAGGGCGTTCCATGCTCTGCAGCCCCGCCTCAGGCGGGAGGGTCCAGCGCGCCTTCCGGAACGGAAGTCTCGACCCGCAGGTGGGGGAACTGGCTCCGGATTTCCCCCTCCACCCTCCGGTTCTGGGCCAGCTCGATGGGGCCGTAGCGCCGCCACTCCGTCCATTCCGACGGGGATGGGGATGCCTCGGGATTCGCGAAGTGGTGCCAACGCTCCATCCGCCCCGTCTCCATGCTCACGAAGGCATGGTACATGTTCTGGGGCGTGATCCCGATCCCGTCGTCGAACGCGAGCTCCACCACCTCCCATTGCCGGCCGTCCTCGTCCTCCTGGGATCCCAGGTATCGGGTGGTGACCCCCGGGTCGTCCCATTTGAAGGGCATGAGGAGCCAGTAGCCGTCGTTGATGTGGGTCCGGTAGGCGCGGGCGAGGAGCGCCGAGGCGTCCTCACCCATCACCTCGGTCCCGTCCAGCCAGACCCTTCCCTCGGCGGGGCGATCGGTCTCGAACAGGGCTACCATGGTTCCGCCCTCCACCTCGGCTTCCACCCGGGCCCGCCCCTCCCATCGATCCCATCGGTGACGACGGACGCTCCCCCCCGGCGAACCCCGGTCGAACTCCAGGTACCTGGCCCGCTCCCACCCGTTCTCCGGAGCGATGGCGGACATCATCCGCTGGTAGACCCGGGTTACATCGGGGTCCGAGAAGGAGTAGGCGGGGCCGGCCGCCGGCTCTCCGATCGCGGACTCGCCTGCGGGGGATTCCGTATCCCCTCGGTCTCCCGATGCGTCGGATCCGCAGGCCACGGTGAGGAGTGAGACGAGGACGAGGGCTCCGGTGCGAAACATGGGACCTTTCCGGTTCGGTGGAGGGAGGGGGACGGTCGGGGGGCTCGGCGACAGCGATCATCCTGCGGTGCAGGGAGGGGAAGGGCAAGGGAGCGGGGGGCTGGAGCTGGAGAGAAGTTCATCCCCCTTCCCCTTTGGCTTGGGACGGCAGGGGCAACACCTTTCGGATCCACCTCCCCCGGGCCGGGACGAACCCGACCCGCCTGCTTCCTCGTGGCGGGATCCTTCCCTCAGAGAAGGAGGGCCCTCGCCTGGTTCACCAGAAAGGCCATGGCGATGACGCTGAGGAGGACCAGGCCGAAGTACGAGAAGAGGCGCATGGCCCTCCCGGGGCGGTGCTCCTCGGGGACTTCCGGCGAGGTCACCGCCCGCAGGTTCAGGTACCCCAGGACCGGGCCCGTGAGGAAGGCCAGTCCCGTGGCCACATCGATCATGGTGGTGAGGTTCCCCCGGAAGAAGGCCAGGAGGAGCACCACCCCGGTGCCCAGGGCCCCGAAGGCCACCCAGTAGATCCTTCCAGGGTCCCGGTTGGCGGTGAGGGCGGGGTCGTCCACGGCGATGAGGGCGATGGCCCGGTCGATGACCCGGGGAAACCCATCCAGGACCGTGAGGGTGGTGGAGAACATGGTGGTGAGGACAAGCACCAGGATGATGGGCCGGATCCAGCCCCCGAAGGTGGTGGTGTACAGTTCCACGAGCTGGGTGGAGAAGACCGGGCCCTCGGGGCTGAAGGTCAGGCCCGACCCGAACATGAGTGCCGCCCCAAGGAGGACGAAGGCGAAGGCCAGGATGCTGGTGCCGGCGTACCCCACGAAGAAATCCAGGCGGGCGATCTTCACCGAGGCACGCACCCCCGAGGTCCGGTCCTTGGCCAGGCTCCAGAGGGAGGTATAGACCGCTGCGGCGATATCCGAGGGCATCCACCCCATGAGGGCCAGGAGGAAGCCGAAGGTCACCGTGCCCGCAGGGGGCCAGGCCAGGCTGAAAGAGGAGAAGTCGGCCCGGGGAAGGACGAGGACGGCGGCGATGAGGGTGGAGATGGTCAGGGCCAGGAGCATGACCTTGATGGCCAGATCCAGGGCCCTGAAGCGCCCTCGCCAGAGGAGGAGCCCGCACGACCCGTAGAGGAGGGCGGCGGCGAGGGTGGTGTAGCCGTCGATCCCCAGTGCGTAGAGGATGAGGAAGGAAGCGAAGAGCACGATGGCCGTCTGGGTGATCACCCCGGTCCCCAGGACGATGATCAGGTAGAGCCAGAGGGCCCATCGTCCGATGCGGCGGTATCCCTCCACCAGGCTCATCCCGGTGGCGGCGGCGTAGCGGGGGCCGTACTCGAAGAAGGGGTACTTGAAGATGAGGGCCAGGAGGATCACTCCTGCCAGCCCGAAGCCCATGCTGGCCCCGGCCCGGGTGGCCTGGACCAGGTGGGAGACCCCGATGGCGGTCCCGGCGAAGATGAGCCCCGGTCCGAAGCTCTGCCAGAACGTCCCGGTGGGAAGTCGGGTCAGGGGAGAGGTCTGGAGGGGACCTTCGTCGGATTCACTCATGCACGCTTCCCGTTCCTTTGTCGGAATCAGGGGGGGATGGAAACGTGCATTCTGGTTGGGTGGGCGTTAATCCGCCAGCCGGGTGCGAAGCTTTCGTCGAAGGACGTCCAGCTTCCGGAAGGCTTCCACGATCTCCACCGGTGTTTCGGTGGCGGCCCCCAGGGCGAAGGCCTTGATCAGGGCGTCTTCTACGTCTTGGGTGACCCTGGGATCCCGACCTCGCTTCCTCCTACGGCCCGATGGCCTACCCGGGTCTCTGGAGGGTGTCGGGCTCGCTTCCGCCGTTATCGAGACATCCGGCTTCCTGGCGACTTCTGGTTCCCTGGCGACTTCTGGTTCCCTGGCGACTTCCGTCCCTTCGGCGAGGTCCGCGGGCTCCCCATTCAGGGCACCGGTTCGGATCAGGAGGAGGGCGGGTTCCCGAATCCGACGTTCCACGCGGGTCACATGGACCGCCTGCGTGAGCTTCGGACCAAAGCGCAGGGCGAGACGCTGAAGCATCCGGAGGTTGGAGATCGCCGGATCCTCCTCGAGGAGGCGAGCCGCCGCCCGGATGATGGCCGGGTCCAGACTGGGTTGTAAGGGTTTCACGTTGGCTCCGGGACCGCAGGACGAGGCCGCTCCGGACCGCAGGGAAGGGCGGACCCAATCCTACAGACCCCGGCACGACGGAGGAGTGCCGGAATCGAACGGGTCCCGGAAAATCAACCCGATGACCCCATGGGTCCAGTGCAGGGGCACAAGATCCCTCCTCTCCGGCGCCGTGCCCCTATCCCGAGGATAGTCCCGGAAGGGAGGAGTGGGAGGAGGGGGATACCGGACATCAGGCTGGAGTTGGAAGAGGTCAGGAGGGAATCAGGATCCGGATTCTTTCGGTAACCCGGTCCGAGATCCGGAAAGAATTCCACACACATCTTGAACTTCTTTTCCGTCTCCTTTCCGGATTCAGTGCCGGAATGCCCTATTTCCGGAGTTGGGCAGCCTGGCACGGATCTGGCTCTGTTACAAGGCCGAGACAAGAGAACACCGATCCGCGACCGAAATCGAGCCCGGAGGGCAACCGATGCAGGTAAACAGGATACGAAGGACATCCCGATGGGGACTTCCCCTCCTTCTGGCGGTGCTGGTTCCCGCCGGATGTGATGATGCCCTGACCGACCCCCCCCTCGACGCACCCCCGGACGGTGTGACAACCCTTTCCGTCTACCTCACCGACGCACCGGGAGAGGTGGAGGACGTGTGGGTGGAGGTGCTGGGCGTGCAGCTCGTGGGGGGTGAGGGCGGTCCCATCTCCCTCCTGGAGGAGCCCACCGAGCTCATCAGCCTCCTGGATCTCCAGGATGACGTGCTCCTCCTGGTGGAGGACTACGAGCTCCCGCAGGGGCGCTACAGCCAGGTGCGGTTCATCATCGGGGGCGCGGTCCTGGAAACGGTGGATGGTCGGGTCTATGCCCAGGGTGGGGCGGAGCATCCCTTCGGCCTTCCCACCACCGGGACCCTCCACTGCCCGAGTTGCGCCCAGACCGGGATCAAGGTCCAGATCCCCGGCGGCGTGGAGTTGCATGAGGGGGCGAACGGCCTCCTCCTGGACTTCGACGTGGCCCAGAGCTTCGGGCGCCAGGCCGGACAGTCGGGGCGGTGGGTGATGCGGCCGGTGATCAAGGGGGCCGTGGCTCTACCCCAGGAGATCGAAGACGGGGAGCTGGGGTCCTGGATCGTGGGGGAGGTGAACCTGGCCCTGGATCCGGACACCAATGAGCCCATCCAGCTCCCCGTCTGCGGGGGGGCGGAGCGGACCCTCGAGGACTTCTATCCCACCGCCACCGCCCTCAACCTGGTGGACGACGAGAACCAGCCCATCCAGGCCGTGGGAAGCACCTCCGGCGAGGGGAGCTTCTCCATCCCCGTCCTCTGGGCCGATGACTACGCCCTGGGATACTGGGAGGAGGTGGTCCTGGACGGGTGGATCCTCACCTGGGACGCGGAGGTCACGCCTACCACGGTACCCGTTCCCGAGGGCACGGAGGTGGGTGGCGTGGAGTATATCATCCTCGGAGCCACCTGTGAGGAGGAGGCAGCCGCCTGAGGTCAGGCGGAGCCAAAACGCTGGACCCAGCGCGAGACCGGCCCCCGCGAACTCAACGAAGGGCTAGCACCCTCGCGAACTCGCCCTCGCCCCCGTCGGAGTCCTTCCGGCGGGGGTGAGGTGCGTCCAGGGCCCGGGGGAGATAGAATCGGGCGGATCGGGGCCGCCTCCCAAGCGGGTCCCCGCTCTCCCGGGGCTCATCCCCTCGGGTCCGCCCTCCCCAACCCCGCCCAGGAGATCGGATGGCCGTCAAGCTCAGGATGCCCCACACCCTGACCCTCCTTTTCTTCATGATGGTGGCGGCGCTGGTGGCGACCTGGGTGATCCCCCAGGGCCGGTTCCAGACCGAACTCACCGAGACGGGAAGGGAGGTGGTGGTCCCAGGCACCTTCCAGGTCTCTCCCGATCGGGAACTCCTCTCTCCCCTGGAGCTCTTCACCGCTGTGCCCCGGGCCTTCGCCGCCGCCCAGGACATCATCTTCTTCCTCTTCATCATCGGAGGGGTCCTGGCGGTCATCCGGGCCACCGGGACCATCGACGCCCTCCTGGGGCGGCTCCTGGAGCGCTTCAGTTCTCGTCCCACGGCCCTCATCTTCGTCGTGGTCTTCACCTTCGCCTTGGCCTCCAGCGTCATGGGGGCGTCGGGCGAATACATTCCCTTCGTCCTCATCCTGGTGGCCCTCTGTCGAGCCCTCCGGATGGACGCCATGACGGCGGTGGGGATGATCGTGGCCGGGTACGGCATCGGCTACGGGATCGCCGCCTTCAACCAGTACACGGTGGTCATCGCCCAGGGGATCGCCGACGTCCCCACCTATTCGGGATGGCAGGTCCGTCTGGGGCTCCTGGTGCCCTTCGTTCTCATCGGGGTCCACCATGTCCGGCGCTACTCCCGGAGGGTCCAGGAGGATCCGACGGCGAGTCTGGTCCGGGACGTGGAGATTCCCGAGGCCAGCGACCCGCCCCGGGACTACCCTGCCATGACCGCCGGACATCTCCTGATCCTCGCCGGATTCATCTCGGCGCTGGGCGTGGCGGTCTGGGGGATCGCCACCCGGGGATGGTACCTGAACGAGCTGGGGGCTGCCTTTCTCATCCTGGGGGTGGTCACCGCCGTCATCGGTGGGATCGGACCCAGCGAGACGGCGGGCCGGTTCGTGAAGGGGGCCACCGAGCTCACGGAGACGGCCCTCCTGGTGGGAATCGCCCGGGGAATCGCCCTGGTCATGGAGGACGGTCAGATCCTCCACACGGTGGTCCACGGCCTCTCCCTCCCCCTTTCCCATGTGGGTCCGGAGCTGGCGGCGGTGGGGATGCTGGGGATGCAGGCCGTCCTCAACCTCTTCGTGCCGTCGGGGAGCGGCCAGGCCTTCGTCACCATGCCCCTCATGGCGCCCCTGGGGGACATCGTGGGGGTGACCCGCCAGGTCTCGGTTCTGGCCTATCAGTTCGGGGACGGGCTGGCGAACATGATCATCCCCACCAACGCCGTCCTCATGGGGATCCTGGGGATGGCGGGGATCCCCTACGACCGGTGGTTCCGCTTCTGCTTCCCCCTCTTCCTCAAGCTCATGGCCGCCGCGGCCCTGGTGATGATGGCGGCGGTATGGTTCGGGTTCTCCTGAGCGGGACCACGCTCCCTGGACCCCGTCAGAGGGTGAGGACCAGGGCCACCGAGATCACCTGATCCCGCTTCAGGAGGGGGACCAGGACCGTCTCTCCGGTATCCATTCCTCCGGTGCCGAGCAGGGGGACCCGCTGAAGGGGGGGATCATTGTCCAGGAGGAGCTGGAAGGTGGTCTTGAGCGCCAGGCGGTCCGACAGGGAGGTGGCGATGGACTGGGAGAGGTCACCCCGCACGTTGTTCCACTCCTGGACGTTTGCATCCACCACCCACGAGACCTCCACCGTGGTGGAGGCAGCGAGTTGGTGCTCGTAGTCCAGTGTGCTCCGGAGCCCGGCGAACCGGTCCAAGCCGTCGGGATCCGGGGTCACGTCTTCCTGGAAGGTGTAGGTGATACCGGCGCCCAGCTTGAATTCCCAGACGTCCTCTCGGCCCAGTCGGGCGCCCGCGCCTCCGGAGAGGATGGTCCGGGAGTTGAATCCTGCGAAGGTGTTTCGCTCCCACCCCGACGAGCCGTAGCCGAAGAGGATGCGGTTCAGGTTCCGGTCATACCTGGCCTGGGCCGACCAGCGCTCCGCCGTCCGCTCCGTTTCCCGGTCTTCCTCCACCCGGAAATCATCGGAGGTGCCCACGGCCGTCCGTTCGATGCGGGTGGCGTCGGTTCGGAGCGTGGCCATGTCCAGGCGGAGTTCCCCGGTGGGGGACGTGCGGCGGAAGGCATTCCGGAGTCCCAGGGAGCTCTGGACGGCATTTCCCCCGTTCACCAGGAAGGAGACCTCGGAGGTGTTCCGATAGCGAACCTCCTCCGAATCCTGGGCCTGGGACGTGACCGGGGTCCCCACGAGAAGGAGGGCCGCGCTCCCTGCGAGCCACCCCGGGGCCGTCCGCCAGTCGCGGGCCCGCTGGACGTGGGCCGGTCGGAGAGGGGAAGAACGCTCTCCCGACCAGGAGCCTGACCGGGAGCCCGGCCGGGAGGGAGGGGGGCGGTCGGCGCTTGGGAGTAGAGGCATGACGGGTGGGAGTGGGAGGGCGGTCATGGACGAAGAAAATCGGCGAATCTTCCGGCTACCCTCGCCTTCCGCCGGGGATCCACGCACCCTGGAACGGGGGTTTCCGGGGACCGGCTGCCTGACGGGTGGCCTCTGGGACTCTATCTTTGCACCGGATCCCGGGGAGGCGTTCCGACGGGATCTCTCCGCCGACCCGGCCCCGAGGGGGATTCCATGGAAAGCGTGCCCACGATGAACCGGAAGCGGCCTGCTTCCCTGCCTTGCCGCACCGATCCGGCGGTGCGCCGGAGGGGGGCGGGGTGGAGGTTCCCCCTTCTCCTGCCGGGGGCCCTGGCCCTGGCGGCATGTGGAGGAGACCTGGAGCCGCCCGAGGTGGAACGCCCAGCCGACGAGGCCATGGTTGCGCAGACCCCCGTAGCCGGTTTCCCGGAGGGCGTCACCGGGGAGTTGGAGTTCCGGGGTGGGGCTCTGACATTCCGGGCCTGCGACGAGGAGTCGGGAATCCCGGTCACCGACGGGACCGGGGAGAACCTGGAGGCCATGGTGGAGGAACTGGGATATGGAGAGGGAGGGGTGACCGTCCATATCGTCCTGGAGGGGGACGTCATCCAGGAACTCCGGGTGGCCTCCCCTGAGGTCCCCTCCTGCCGGGAGCTTCTCCCCGAAGCGGAGTTCCGAGCCCGGGGGAATGAACCCTTCTGGCTCGTGGACATCGACGGCGACATCGCCACCTTCCGCTCCCCGGAGGAACTGGACGGCGTCCGGTATGACGAGGGGAGCTGGCAGGCCACCGCCCGAGGCTGGCGCTTCGAAGCCCTCCGCCATGGGGTGGACGGCGTGGCGTATCTCATCCTGGAGGTGGAGGAGAACCGGTGCCGGGACAGCATGTCCGGCGCCTGGTTCCCGTATGCGGCATCGCTGCGCATGGGGGGCGAGCCGGCCACCGGGTGTGCCTCGGAAGGGCGTCGCTGACCGGTGTCTCGCCCACGTACTTGACCCGAAGCCGGCCCCTTTGCCCCGCTTCCCCGACCCTCTTTTAGTCCCTCTTTTCCGGCTTTTAGTCCCTCTTTTCCGGGAGCAGCACCGTGAAGAGGAAGCTCACCACCGAGATGAGGATGCTCCCCAGGAGGGCGGGCCAGAAGCCGTCGACCCGGAGGGCATCCACCAGCGCAGCGGTGAGCATGAGCATGAGGGCGTTCACCACCACGGTGAAGAGCCCCAGGGTGAGGACGACGACGGGGAAGGAGAGGAGGAGGACGAAGGGCTTGATGAGGGCGTTGATGAGGCCGAAAACCCCTGCCACCAGGAGCACCGGCCAGAATTCTCCCGCCAGTTCGATTCCGCCTACCAACTGGGCCGCCACCCAGAGGGCGATGGCGTTCACGAAGAGGCGGATGATCAGGTTCTGCATCTCCCCTCGACTCCGGGTCGGATGGATCGCGACGAGCCACCGCGGCCCGCCGGCATGGGGGAAAAGGTACAGCGGAACGAGGGAATGGACGACGGTGGGGGCGGAGGCGAGGTTGGAAGCCCGTTCCCGGGCCCGGTGCCTTGGCCACGCCAGGGCATCATGCACTTCCACCCGTCTGCCCCATGAACCACCCTCCCGACGCCGGACTCCAACCGTTCCCCACGGACCCCACGGGCCCCACGGATCCCCCAGATCCCACAGGTTCCACGGGTCCCATGGGCTCCCGCTCCCTGGACCGGGAGATCGTCGCCCTGGCCCTCCCGGCCCTGGGCGCTCTGGCCGCCGATCCTCTGGTGACCCTCGTGGACACCGCCTATGTCGGGCGGTTGGGCACCGTTCCCCTGGCCGCCCTGGGGGTGAACGCCGCCCTCTTCTCCCTGGCCTTCGTCGTGTTCAACTTCCTGGCGTATGGGACCACGCCACGGGTGGCCCGGGCTGTGGGACGGGGGGATCGCACCGAGGCGGGACGCGTGGTGCTCCAGGCCCTCACCCTGGCGGTGGTCACGGGGGTGGCGGCCACCACCATCCTCCTCATGGGAGGAGATCTCCTGGTTCGGCTCATGGGGGCCACCGGGGAACTCCGGGGACCGGCACTGGACTACCTGAGGATCCGGGCGCTGGCGGGGCCCGCCGTCCTCCTGATCATGGCAGGGCATGGGATCTTCCGGGGGTTCCAGGACACTCGAACCCCTTTTCGCGTCACGCTGGGCCTCAACGTGGTGAACCTGGTGCTGGACCCCATCCTCATCTTCGGACTGGGGTGGGGGCTCACAGGAGCCGCATGGGCCACGGTGGTGGCCCAATGGGTCGGGGCTGTGGGTTTCCTCTGGCTTATCCTGGGCCCCCGACGAGACCTCCTGGGGGGGGTGTCCCGCCTCCCCCGTCCGGCGGAGCTCCTCCCCTTCCTCCGGGTCGGGGGGGAGCTCCTGATCCGGACCTTGGCCCTCATCGGGACCCTCACCCTGGCTGCCGCGGTGGCGACCCGGGTGGGGACGGCCGAAGTGGCCGGACACCAGGTGGCCGTGCAGCTCTGGATCCTGCTGGCCCTGGTGGTGGACGCGGTGGCGGTGGCGGCCCAGGCCCTGGTCGGGCGCTTTCGGGGGGAGGGTAGGGTCCATCTCCTCCGGCGCGTCACCGATCGGCTCCTGCTGTGGGGCCTCGCCATGGGGCTCGTCCTCACCCTCCTCTTCCTCCTCCTGGCGCCCCTCCTTCCCCGCTTGTTCACCGATGACGGCGCCACGCTCCGGGAGGTGGCACGGATCCTTCCGTTCGTCATCTGGATGCAGCCCCTGAACGCCCTGGTGTTCGTCTGGGACGGGATCTTCATGGGGGCCGAGGACTTCCGGTTCCTGGCCGGGCAGATGCTCCTTTCGGGGGCCGCCGCCGCCATGGTCCTCCTCCTGGTTCTCCCCATGGGCTGGGGGCTCCAGGGAGTCTGGTGGGGGATCGTCACCCTGATGGGGGTTCGCCTTCTCACCCTTTCCATCCGGTACTGGGGGAGACATGGTCCGGGTCGGACGACGGGGGAGCGTGGGTGACGCTCACCGGAAGGCGGTGGCAGAGGGAGCGCTCCCCTGCACCCTTCCCCTGGGCTCCTCCCCTTTCCCTCTCCCCTTTCCCCCCAGGGTGGACGGGGTCACCTTGCCGGTCTGGTCTCCGGATCAGGCCCCTCCCGGGCCCCCGTCGGCCCCCATCACCAGCCCTTCATCCCTCGCGTCCCCATCCGCTGCCCATGCCGCCAGCCTCCTTTCATCCCCTGTTCCTGGGTTGGGATCGTCCAGCCCTCCATGGGGCGGCGGAGCGACTCCTGGCCTGGGACGGCCCCGGTGGTCGGGCGGGGGAGCTGGACCTTTCCCAGCACCTGGTGGTGGTCCCTGGATCTCGGGCGGGCCGGCGACTCCAGGAGCTCCTCCTGGAAGGGTCTGAGGCGCGGGGTCTGGCCCTCCGCCCCCCCCAGGTGGTCACCGCAGGAGTGCTCCCTGAGCGACTCTACCTTCCGGAACGCCCCCCGCCGCCGGGGCTGGCGGCTCGCATGGCCTGGGCCCGTGCCCTCCAGGAGCTTCCCGATCATCGCCTCCGCCTGCTCACCTCCCGCCCACCCGCAGCAGGGGACCTTCCCGGCTGGCTGGCGCTGGCACGGTTGGTGGAGGAACTCCATCGTGAGCTGGCGGCGGAGGGCCTTACCTTCCAGGACGTGGCCCAGGTCTTCGCCCGCGCCTCCCTCTTCGACGATGGCCCTCGCTGGGATGCCCTTCAGGAGGTGCAGGGGCAAGTCCTTCGCCTCCTGGCCAGGGGCGGATGGATGGACCGGGAGGAAGCCCGACGCCATGCCCTGGCGGACGGCTCCGTCTCTGCGCCTGGGCCCCTCTGGCTGGTGGCGATCCCGGAGCTGCCGGGAGTGGTTCGGGAGATGCTGACCACCCTTCAGCTCCCGGTGCAGGTCCTCATCCATGCCCCGGAGTCGGAAGGCCATCGCTTCCACCCCGATGGGACGATCCTCCCCCAGGAATGGTGGGGTCGAGAGGTGCCCCTGGTCCGGGCCCGGGCGTTCGTGGAGGGGGGACCGGCGGATCAGGCGGAGCGGGTAGCCCGGGAAATGGCGGACCTTGGAGGCCGCCGCTCCCCCGAAGAGGTGGTGGTGGGCGTGGCGGATCCGGACCTCACCCCCTTCCTGCTCCGAGTCCTCGAGGAGAGGGGCGTCCCCCTCCGGGACCCCGCCGGGAGGCCGCTGGACCGCACCCGTCCCTTCCTCCTCCTGGAGGCGGTGGCCCGGTTCCTGGACGACGACGACGTTTCCGCGCTGGCCTCCCTCCTCCGGCACCCGGACCTGGAGGGCTGGCTTCAGGGCGAGGGGTTGGCCGCAGGGGAGACGCTCCGGAATCTCGATGCCTATCGCCAGGCCGCCCTTCCGGGGAAGCTGGGAGGGGGCTCCCTTCCCGGGCCCCCCGAGGACCGGGCCCTGCGCCGCGTCGAGTTCCTCCGGGGTCGGATGGGATCCCTCCTGGGGGAGCTGCGGGAGTCCCGGCCCCTTTCGGAGTGGGCGGAACCCCTGGGCCGGTTCTTCCAGGCCATCCATGGGGATCGGGCCCTTCGGGAGAACGTCCCCGGGGACCGTGATCTCATGGCCTTCCTTTCGGTTCTCCGGGGACTGCTGGGTGAGGCAGAGGCGGCGGGCGGCGCCGGCGCCGCTGGGGCCGCCTCCCCGGGATTCACTCCCGGGGTGAGCGGGGCGACCCTCATCCGGATCCTCCTCTCGGAGATGGAGGGGGAGGTCGTCCCGCCTCCGGAAGAGGAGGCGGCGGTGGAGGCGTTGGGGTGGCTGGAACTCCACCTGGACGATGCCCCGGTCCTCCTGTTGGCGGGGGTGAACGACCCCCACCTGCCGGCGGCGGTGGTGGGTCATCCCTTCCTTCCCGATGCCCTCCGGGTCGCGCTGGGGATCCCCGACAACCGCGCCCGGCGCGCTCGAGACGCCTATCGTCTCACCGCCATTCTCGAGAGCCGCGAGGGGACGGTGCTGGTCTCGGGGCGACGGGGAGTCTCGGGGGATCCCCTCCGCCCGTCACCCCTCCTTCTCCAGGGGACTCCTCCGGAGGTGGCCCGACGGATCCTTCAGTATCTGGATGACAAGGGGGAGGCACCGGCGGCTCCCGGGGGCGCCCCGCCCGCTCCCGGGAGTTCCCCGCCCCCTCCGGACAACGGGCTCCAGGAAGCCGGCGTATCCCTTCCCCCGGAGCTCTCCCTGGCCCCCCCCGGACTTCCCCTCCGGATCCGGGTCACCGCCTTCGCCTCTCTCCTGGCCGACCCGTACCTCTGGCTCCTGGGGCGGAGGGTGGGCGGCGCCTCCCCGGACCGCTGGGTGGACGACGAGGGGAGGGAGATGGAGGCCATGGGGTTCGGAGGGCTCGCCCATCGGGTCCTGGAGACGCTGGGGAGGGAACTCCGGGGGGAAAAGGACGCGGGCCGCCTGGCTCGAGGTCTGGAAGAGGCCCTCCGTGAGGAGGGGCGGCGCCGGTTCGGAACCCGCCCCCTCCCGGCGGTTCAGATCCAGCTCTCCCAACTCGCCCTCCGGCTGGGTGCGCTGGCCCGGGTCGAGGCGGCGCATCGGGCCCAGGGGTGGGAGGTGGTGGCGGTGGAGACGGGCACGCCTCCGGAAGGGGTCCCGTTCCCGGTGGATACCGATTCCGTCTTCCTCACCGGGAGGGTGGACCGGGTGGACCGGCATCCGGAAGAGGGGTGGCTCCTCCTGGACTACAAGACCTCCGAGGTGGGCCGGAGCCCCGATCAGACCCATCGGAAGGGGCGGGGGCCGCTTCGGGAGTGGGTGGACCTCCAGCTTCCCCTTTACCGTCACGTGGCGCCTCGCCTGGTGGGGGCCGGAGGGGAGCCCCTGGAAGCCCTCGGGGCCTTGCGGGAGGGGTCGGGAAGGGCATCGGGGGCACCGGGGGCGTCGGGGGGGGAGGCCCCGGGAGCGGGTGCACCCCTCCACCTGGCCTACTACAACCTTCCCCGGAAGCTGGAGACGGTGGGAATCCTCCGGGCGGACTGGACCGCGGAGGAGCTGGCGGAGGCGGATGAACAGGCCCGGGAGGTTCTCCGGCCCCTCCTCCGGGGGGAGTGGGTGACCTTCGACCCGGCCCGCCTCGCCAGGGCCCGGGTGTCCGACGACATGGGCCCGCTCCTGGGGGTGGGCATCCTGGCGCCCCCGAGTGAGGATGGTGAGGAGGGAGAGGAGGAGATGTCCGATGGATGACGCGACCCGGGAGCAGCGCCGGTTGGATGACCCCGACGGAGGGAGCGCGCCGCCACTCGGCCCCACCCTCCCCCGGGAGATCGTCCTTGCCTCCGCCGGGACGGGGAAGACCTTTCGCCTCTCCTCCCGGATCATCGGGCTCCTGAACGCCGGGGTCCCCGCGCAGGAGATCCTGGCCTCCACCTTCACCCGGAAGGCGGCGGGAGAGATCCTGGAGCGGGTCCTGATTCGCCTGGCCCGAGCCGTGGTGGACGAGAAGGAGCGGACCGCGCTGGCGGTCCACGCCGGACTCCCCGGGGCTCCCCCCCTGGATCCGGCCCGGGTGGAGGCCCTCCTGACCCAGGCGGTGGAGGCGCTCCACCGGATGAACGTCTCCACCCTGGACGCCTTCTTCCACCGGGTCGCCCGGGCCTTCTCCCTGGAAATGGGGCTGGCCCCCGGGTGGGAGGTGGCAGACACGGCGGATGGAGAAGCGCTGGTCACCGCCGCCGTGGACCGGCTCCTGGCGGACGTGGATCGAAGGGAGATGGGAGAGCTCCTCCGCCTCCATCGAGCCGGCGACGTGGGCCGGGGGGTCCATGCCGAGCTACTGGCGGTGGTGGAGGGGATTCAGCGGGTGGCCCGGGAACTGGATCCCCGTGAGCCCCATCCCTGGGGGTTCGCGTCGGAGGCCGACGAGGATCCCCCGGCTCGTTCCGAGCTGGAGGCGCTGGCCCGGCGCGTGGGGGAGGCGGAGCTGCCCCTGACGAAGAAGGGGACCCCGGACAGCCGCTGGTCCGGCGCCGCCCAGGCCCACCAGGCGGACCTTCGGAATCGGGATTGGAAGGGGCTCCTGGGGAAGGGCGTCTTCGCTGCAGTGTTCTCCGGAAAGGAGGCCTTCTCCCGCCACGAGATATCGTCCGAGTGGGAAGGACTGGCCCGGGAGGCGGGGAGACTGGCCCGGCGGGACCTCCTTCCCGGCCTCCAGGGCCGGGCCCAGGCGTTGGGGCGGCTGGCGGAAGGATTCGAGGCGGCCTTCGTGGCGGAGCAGAGCCGCCGGAGCCTCTACCGCTTCGAGGACATCCCCCACCTCCTTCTGAGTACCGGGACCACCGAGCGGGGGGGAGAGATCTACTTCCGCCTGGACGGACGGATCCGCCACCTCCTCCTGGACGAGTTCCAGGACACCTCCGCGCTCCAGTGGCGGGCCCTTGAGCCGCTGGCGGAGGAGATCCTCCAGGGACACGAGGGCGAGCGGGCGGTGGTGGTGGTGGCCGACCCCAAACAGTCCATCTATGGCTGGCGAGGGGGGGAGCCGCGGCTCCTGGAGCGCATCAGCCTTCGCTCCGGGATCCCCACCGACGCCCTCAAGAAGAGCTACCGGTCCTCCCCCGTGATCCTGGATGCGGTGAACCGCATCTGCGCCCGATTCCCGGCCTCACCGGTCCTGGACCAGGAACACGAGGCCATGGCCGCCCGGGAATGGGCCCGGGATTTTCCCCACCACGAGGCGGCCTTTCCGGACCTTCCGGGATTCCTCCGGGTGGTGCAGAGCCCTCCCGAGGAGGGGAGGCGCCAACTCCGTCCCGGGGTGGTCGCCGCCGCCGCCGACGAGGTGCACCGCCTCCACCGGACGGCGCCTGGGGCCACCGTGGGTGTCCTCTGCCGTACCGGGAAGGCGGTGAACCGGATGATCTGGGAGCTCCGTCGCCGGGAGATTCCGGTGAGCGAGGAGGGAGGGGGGCCGGTGCTGGATGCCTGGCCCGTCCATCCGCTCCTGGCCCTCCTTCGGGTGGCGGACCATCCCGGGGATCGGTTGGCCCGGTACATCGTGGCCACCTCTTCCCTGGGAGAAGCGGTGGGGTTCGTGGACTGGACCTCGGACGCGCAGGCAGACCGGGTCTCCTCCGGGGTTCGTCGCCGACTTCTCCAGGAGGGCTACGGTCCGGTGCTGGACCGATGGACCCGGGTCCTGATCTCCCGGGCCTCTCCCCGGGAGAGGGTCCGACTGGGACAGCTGGTGGAGCTCGGCTACCGTCAGGACGCCGCCCGGCCTCCTCTCCGCCCCGGGGCGTTCATCCGGCGGGTGGAGGCGACACGGATGGAAGCTCCCGGCGGGGCCCGGGTCCGGGTCATGACCATCCACGCCTCCAAGGGGCTGGAGTTCGACGCGGTCGTCCTCCCCGAGCTGGAGTCCAGCTTCCGGAAGGGGGGAGGAGGTCGGGCCGGTCCCATCCCGGTGCGAGGGGAGCCGGCGGGCCCCATCCAGCGCATCTTTCCCCCTGTCCCGCGGGATTTCCTGGGCCTCTTCCCAGAAGTGTCCCAGGCGGTACTCCACCAGGGCGCCACCGCATTCCACGACGAACTGGGGGGGCTCTATGTGGCCCTGACCCGGGCGCGTCACGCTCTGCTCCTGGTGGTGGAGGAGGGGCGGGAAGGGAAGTCGACCCCGGCCCAGCTCATCCGGGAGGGTCTGGGGGTGGAGGGAGCGGAGCCCCTTCGCCGGGAAGGGAGCGTGGGGGTGCTCCTGGAGGAGGGGGATCCGGACTGGGCGGACCACGCGGGGAAGGGGACGGGGGGTGTGGGGAAGGGGATGGCGGGCGCCGCGGACCGGGAGGAAGAGGGCCGGAAGGAAGAAGAGGGAGAGGAGGGAAGAGGGCCGGATCTCCGATCCCCCGCCCCCTCCTCTCTCCCCCAGGGGCCACCCGCGATCCCCATGGCCCCGGTTCGGGACCGGCGTCGATTCCTCCCCCGGGTGACCCCTTCCGCCCTCGAAGGGGAGGAGACCCGGACCGTGGCGGATCTCCTCCGGATGGGAGGAGGCGGGGCCCGCCTCCGGGGATCGGTGGTCCACGCCTGGTTGGAGATGGTGGAGTGGGTGGAGGAGGGCATTCCCGAGGAAGGGGCCCTGCGAGCCAGGGGCCGGGAGTTGGGGATGAAGGAGCCGGGACTCACCTCCCTCCTGGGCCGGTTCCATACCTGGCTCGGCGAGGAGCCGCTCCAGGCCGTGCTCTCCCGGGACCGCCTCCCTCCGGGGACGGAGGTGGAGCAGGAGCTCCCCTTCCTCCACCGGGACGGAGGAAGGATCCTCTCGGGGAGTGTGGACCGACTCCTTCGTTTCCCCGGCCCCGACCGGACGACGGAACGGGTCCAGGTGGTGGACTTCAAGACGGACCGGTTTTCGTCCGACGCCGCAGAGGCGGCCCGGGAGCTGGAGGAGCGGATGGCCCTCTACCATCCTCAACTCCAGGCCTATCGGCGGGCCATGGCCACCCGGTTCCGGGTCCCGGTGGAGCGGGTAGAGGCCCTCCTCGTCTTCCTCGAGGCGGGGGTTACCCGGACCATCTGAGGGTCGGTCTGAGGGTCGGTCTGAGGGTCGGTCTGGGGGTCGGTCTGGGGGTCGGTCTGAGAGTCGGTCCGGACAGTGGACCTGCCCCTGGAGGGAGCCGGGTCATCCGGGCCCGGCCGGTACCGGCCCCAGGAGTTCGACCCCCTGCGGGTCCACGCGGCACCGGCGTCCCAGCACCCGCACACCGGCCTGGATGGCCTTCTCCAAGGCCCGGGCGAAGGCGGGATCGATGGCTGCGGCGGCCCGGATCTCCCGGACGTCTTCCCGCTGGGCGACGAAGAGGACCGCCGCATGGCCGCCTTCCTGGACGATCTCGGTGAGTTCCTCCAGGTGTCGTCGCCCCCGTGCCGTCACCGCGTCGGGGAAGAGGGCCAAGCCCTCCTCCACCAGGGTGACGCTCTTCACCTCCAGGAGAAGCTCGTCCCGGGAGGCCGCATCTCCGGAGACCACCTCCCCGGGATCCACTTTCCGGGGGTCCAGCTCCCGGCGATCCACCTCCCCGGAATCCACATCCCGGGCCAGGAGGAAGTCGAACCGGCTTCCTCCCCGGGTGACTTCAGCGCGGACCAGTTCCCACCCCGCGAACTCCTCCAGCAGCCCCTCCTTGAGCCCCTGTGCCACCAGTCGGTTGGGGAGGGTGGTGTCCAGGGAGATCCAGTCCTCACGGTCGGGTCGGTCCGACCGGTGCGGCGACTCCACCAGTCGGAGGGTCCACGGGGTGCGCCGGTTGGGATTGGGGGCCGCCTCAACCCGGACCCGGCGACCCGGCACCAGGAGTTCCTTCAGGCGCCCCGGATCGGGAAGGTGAGCCTCCACCGGGTCCCCCATGGGCGTCCCCGGCGGCCCGTCCAGGAGGACCCGGCAGAGGAACCGATTCGGGCGGGCCAGGAAGACCCCGGGCCGGAGTTTCCCGGCGAAGGGGACATGGATGCCCGTCCCCTCCCCCGGGTCGCCCTCAGCGCCCACCGGAGGTGAGCTGACGCACTTCCTCGAGCCCGGCGGGGTCCCACTCGGGCCGCTCCTCCTGGTTGGCGATCTCCAGGACCGAGTGCAGCAGCAGGCGCGCCACCCGGGCCGCCTTGTCATGGTCCACGAAATCCACCGTGTCGCAGGGCTGGTGATAGCACTCGTGTACCCCGGTGAAGAAGAAGAGGGAGGGGATCTCCTTCCGCATGAAGTGGAACTGGTCCGAACGGAAGAAGAAGCGCTGTTCCGGCCACAGATCATCGGAGGTGACGAGATTCAGCTCCGGCATCCCCTCGTTGATCCGGTCCACCAGGGGTCCCAGGGTGGAGTACTCCTTCCCGATGACCACCAGCGTATCGGGGTGGGCGTCCCCTCCCACCATGTCGGCATTGATGTTCGCCACCGCCCGATCCAGATCGATGGTGGGATGGTCCACGAACCACTCCGAGCCCAGGAGCCCCTTCTCCTCGCCGCTCACGTGGACGAAGACCACCGAGCGTCGGGGCGCCTCGTCCATGAGGGCCAGGGCCCGGGCCACCTCCAGGAGGACCGCCGTTCCGGAAGCGTTGTCGTCGGCGCCGTTGTAGATGGAGTCCCCGTCCACCGGGGTCCCCACCCCCACGTGGTCGTAGTGGGCCGAGAGGACCACGTACTCATCCCGGAGGACGGGATCGCTCCCGGGGAGCATGGCCACCACATTGGCCGGTCGCGCGTCCTGCAGAACCTCAAGGGGGAGCTCCCCCACCAGCCGAGTCCCGGTGGGCGCCTGGAAGCGGTCCCCCCGGTCTGCCCGGGCGGTGAGCTCATCCAGCTCGGGGATCACCCGGACCGCTACCTCCCTCGCCAGGTAGATCTGGGGGAAGGGCGCCTGTTCCCCCAGGACCCAGGAGGGAGAGGCGAACTGGGGGGCCAGCTGGGAGAGGGCCGTGGTGGGGAATTCCCCATCCAGGACATGGATTACCGCCCGGGCCCCGCTCAGCCGGGCGAAGCGGGCCTGGCGGTTGGAGAGCTGGAAGAGGGCGTTTCCCCACTCGCCGGGGGTGGATACCACGGCGACCCGTGCCTCCAGCGAGCCGGGCTCCGGGGGCGCTGCGTCCACGTCCCCGACGAACACCAACTCGCCTCCGACCCCTTCTTCCGCTCCTCCCCGCACGAAGGCGTTGGTTCCCACCTGAACCGGTGCCTGCGCATCGATCCCCTGGAGCTCGAGGGAGACGTTCTCCAGGTCCGGACCGACCAGGCGGAAGGGATAGCGCTGGTAGAAGGTGCCGTCTTCACCGGCCGGTTCCAGTCCGGCTCGCCGGTGCTCGCTCACCAGGTACGCGGCAGCCGCCTCCAGGCCGGGGCTGGGCGTATCCCGACCGCGGAGCCCGTCGGACGCCAGGAAGTAGATCCGGTTGTAGAGGGATTCGGCGGTGATCACCGCCGCCGGGTCCTGCGCAGCGACGGCGGTTGGGGAGTTCTGGGCGTGGAGTCCCGGGGCCAGGGACACCACGAGCACCAGGCCGAGGAAGCCGGTCGGAAGCCGACGGAGCGTCGAGGGACGACGGAGCATGGGGGCGATCCTTTCAATCCTGTGAAAGCGGGATTCCGGCCCACTCGGACCGGGCGCTGGGTGCCTCCTACACCGAGGGCCGGAGAGGGATTCCCCCGGGCCGGTGTGGTGGACAAGGACAGCGTGGACATGAAGGACCCATGAAGGACCGGTGTCGCTCGCACGTAGGAGGGGGGCACCGTAGAAGAAGTCCCTCATGCGGCCTCCTCTGGCCCGCCATTCTGAATCGAACCCTCCTCGGCGACAGCCGACGGATCTGGACGACGAACCATGCGGAATACCTTCTCCAACAGCTGGGAGCTGGCACGAGCCAGCGCCCAGGTGCTGAACCGGGACCGGGCCCTCGTACTGTTTCCCCTGCTGTCCGGCGTCGCGTCGGTGGGGCTCGCCCTGAGCTTCCTCCTCCCCTCTCTCTTGGTGGGGGGGCCGGAGGCCATCTTCCGGACGTCCACCTCTCTGGGATTGGTCCTGGGCTTCCTGTTCTATCTGGCCCAGTACTTCGTGGTCTTCTACTTCAACGCGGCCCTCGTGGGGGCGGCGCTTATCCATCTGGATGGGGGACGCCCCACCCTGCAGGACGGGCTTCGCATCGCGTCGGACCACGCCGTTCCCATCCTCGGCTATGCCGCCGTCTCCGCCACCGTGGGGCTCTTCCTGAACTCCGCCGGTCGACGGGGGGGAATGCTCTCCCGCATCGGACCGTCCATCCTTGGGCTGTCCTGGACCCTGGCCACTTTCCTGGCCGTGCCGGTCCTGGTGACCCGAGACGTGGGGCCCATCGGCGCCGTGAAGGAAAGTGCTCGCCTTCTTCGGCGGAGCTGGGGGGAGCAGATCAGCGGCACGGTGGGGATGGGATTGGTCTTCGGCCTGGCGGGCGTGCTCCTGGGGCTGGTTTCCGTCGCTCTCT
This sequence comes from Gemmatimonadales bacterium, assembly GCA_007695225.1. Lineage (GTDB taxonomy): Bacteria > Gemmatimonadota > Gemmatimonadetes > Longimicrobiales > Gaopeijiaceae > T3Sed10-66. The sequence goes on along the minus strand of REED01000119.1, from coordinate 37,508 downwards.
TTTCCATCGGAGCGCTGGCCGGGCCTTTCTCCATGGTTCCCACGGTGGTGATTCTGGTCTTCCTCTGGGTCCTCTTCGCCCTGGTGACCTCCGCCCTGCAGGGGATCTACCGGGCGGCGGTCTATCGCTACGCCGTAACGGGACAGGGGAGCGCCGAATTCGCCCACCTCCCCCTGGATGAGGTGGTGCAGACGCCCCGCAATCTCTGATCGGATCCGCTCTCCTGGACCGGAATACGTCGAGTCTTGCGGTGGGCCTTCGGAAGGTTGAACCTTTGCCTGGGGATGGGGGTTCCAGAGTCAGGGGAGGTGTGGTCCCGCCCACTCCACCTCCCGGAGATTTTGTTCAACTGGGGCGGAGTTCAGAGGGTACTTCCGGTGCAGACAGCACACGTTGAGATCGGTGGGATGAGCTGCCAGCATTGCGTGGCCCGGGTGGAAGGGGCTTTGCAGCGCGTGGACGGGGTGGTGGTGGAGGCAGTCGAGATTGGACGGGTGCGAGTTCGCTACGATCCGGAAGCCGTGGGCCGGGAACGGCTCACGGGAGCCATCGAAGAGGCGGGGTTCGGTCCCACCTCATTCATCGAGGGTTAGGCCCCCGGGACTCCGGTTCGAATACCGCCGGAGGGCCAGGTCATGAGCATCGTCGGAAAGGGTGGCTTTCTCCTCCTGGGGCTGGCCGCACTTCTCCTCGCCCCGCCGCTATCAGGACAGGAGACCGATCGGTCGGCCATCGTGGTGGTGGGTACGGTGGAGGATCGTGTCCAGGGCCGACCCCTCCCCCAGGCGTTCCTCCAGTTCTCCCGGACCTCTCCCATCGATTCCCTGTCGGTGGAGGTGATGGCGGAAGCCGTCACCGGCTCCAATGGCCGATTCACCACCCGAGCCCTTCCGCCAGGGGAGTACCGCCTCCTGATTCGCGCACTGGGTTACCAGACCCTGGATGCACAGGTCCGGGTGGATGGTGCCTCTCCCATGGACCTGACGGCGGAACTGGCCCCCGAAGCCGTATCCCTGGACGCCATCGTGGTGGTGAGCCGGCGCAGTCGGGTCCTGGAGAGCGAGGGGTTCTACCAGCGTCGAGCCCAGGGCTTCGGGCGAACCTTCACCCGGGACGAGATCCAGCGGCGTGGGGCCTCCCGAACCACCGACGTCCTGCGGATGGTCCCTGGGCTCACCCTGGGCAGTCCGGATCACCTCTCCAGCCCCTACGTATTCATGCGGGGGGGATGCCGGCCGGACATCATCCTGGACGGGATGAACCTGGGCCCCAATGTCCCACCTGACGACATCATGCCGGCGTCCAGCCTGGAGGGGTTGGAGGTGCACCGGGGGGCCACCGTACCCATCCGATACCGTGGAAACCCCTGTGGGGCCGTGGTGATGTGGAGCATCGATCCCTCGGCGCAGGAGCCGGGGCACCCCTTCAGCTGGAAGCGGATGGCGGTGGCCGGAGGCTTCGTGGTCTTCAGCATCCTCTTCACCCGTTGAAGCCTCCCGGCCAAGCCTCCCTCTAAAAGTCTCCCGTCCAAGCTTCCCGCTCATGCCGTCGAAGGTCCGGGGTAGCCCCCGTTCTTCCAGTGGTGGCGCCCTCTACTTCTTCAACGGCATCTTATCCCATGAACATCATCCCTCTCGGTGCCGCCGGCACCGTCACCGGCTCACGCACCCTCGTCACGTCCGGCAACGCCGCCATCCTGGTGGATTGTGGGCTCTTCCAGGGGCTCAAGAACCTCCGGCTCCGGAACTGGCGGCCCTTCCCCTTCCCACCGAAACGGCTGGGGGCCGTGGTCCTCACCCATGCCCACCTGGACCACTCGGGGACGCTCCCCATACTGGTCCGGGAGGGATTCCGGGGTCCCATCTACGTGACGCCTCCCACCCTGGACCTGCTTCCCATCCTCCTGCTGGATGCGGGACGAATCCAGGAAGAGGATGCCCGCTATGCAAAGAAGAAGGGCTTTTCCCGCCACGCCGAGCCCCGTGCCCTCTTCACCGAGGCCGACGCCCAGGCGGTCCTTCCGCTCCTGGAGCCGGTCCCCTTCCACCGGGAGCAGGATGCCGGGGGGTTCCGGGTGACCTTCCATCGGGCGGGGCATATCCTGGGCGCGGCACAGGTTCGGGTGGAGGACCAGAGGGGGGACTCGGTCCTCTTCTCCGGGGACCTGGGGCAGGACTCGGATCTTCTCCTTCCTGCTCCGGAGCCTCGCCCCGAGGCGGGACGGGTGGTAATGGAGAGCACCTACGGAGATCGGGATCACGACAGGGAGGACCCCCTGGAGATCCTGGCCCGGGCCGCCCGGGAGACCCTGGGTCGGGGAGGTGTCCTGATGGTGCCGTCCTTTGCCGTGGGCCGAGCCCAGACGCTGGCCCTGGCCTTTCACCGTCTCCAGAAGGAGGGGCGCATTCCCACGGTCCCCATGTTCCTGAACTCCCCCATGGCCATCGAGGTAGGGGGGGTGCACCTGGGGCACCTGGATGAACTGCGCCCCGCCGACGGGGAGCTGGACCAGGCGCTGGAGGCGTTGCAGCCGGTGGGCTCCATCGAGGAATCCAAGGCCCTGAACCGGCGACGGGGACCCATGATCATCGTGGCGGGGGCGGGAATGCTCAGCGGTGGTCGGATCCTCCACCACCTGCTGGCCTTCGGGGACGACCCCGCCAACACCCTCCTCCTGGTGGGATTCCAGGCCGAGGGGACCCGGGGGCGAGACCTTCTACAGGGCCGTCGAGACCTTCGCATCCATGGTCGGAACGTGGAATTGAAGTGTCAGATCGAGGTCCGGGACCTCTTCTCCGGGCACGCCGACCGGAACGGGCTCCTGGCCTGGCTCCGCAACGGTCCCGAACCGAAGGAGGGGGTGTCCCTGGTTCACGGAGAGCCGTCGGCGGCGGATGCCCTCCGCCGACTCATCAAGGCGGAGCTGGGCTGGTCGGTGCAGGTAGCGGAAGAGGGAAGGCCGCTGGAACTGGAGGAGACGGCCCCTGGCCCGCCCGCCTGGGTGGACATCGAGGAGACGGGGTAGGAGGGGCGTCCCCACCACCGGAACCATTCGCCGACTCGTGGAGGTCACCTCGGCGCTGCGCCGGCCCCGGTCTCCACTTCCCCCGGAACCGCCTGGGCCCGGATCCAACGTTCGGATCGCGGCGGCTCCACCGGCGAGGGGAGCCGCTCCAGCCAGGCGGCCAGCGCATCCACATCCACCCACCCTTTCCGTTCCATGGGTCCCCGGGTCAGGAGGACGAAACCGTCCCCTCCCGTGGCCAGGAATTCGGTGGTGCCGACGGTGAGACGTTCCTCGTCGGAGATCATCCTCCCGTCGGGTGTGAGAACCGCTTCCACACGACGTTCTCCAGGGACCTTCCGGACCCGGAGCCCGGAGATGTGGATCCAGGGCTCTCCCCCATCCGTGAGCCCGAACTCCAGCGCCTCCCGGAGTTGGGCACCGGAGAGCTCCACCGTCACCAGTTCGTTCTGGAAGGGCTGGAACTCGTAGAGGATTCCGAAAGGAAGCTCCCCTCCGGGGAGACTCCGGCGCAGCGATCCATTGTTGATGAGGCCCACGTCGGCGTCGGTGGCCCAGCGGACGGCGTCGGCCAGGAGGTTTCCGGCGGGGTTCTCCTCCGGCCGCCGCTCGGCGTTGGAGAACTCCGTTGCCAGCACCGCCACCGGCCGTTCCAGGAGGGGACGGATCTCGGCGCTCCACTCCTCCACCACCCGGGTCAGGGCCGTGTCCGGGTCCACGCCCTCCCGTCCGGGCCGTCGGATGGAGCGGTGGGTGACCCGGGCCGCCTCGCCGGTGCGGCGTTCCAGGCGGGTGACGCTGAACCCCTGGGAGTAGGCCGGGACCTGGACCAGTGGGACGCCTCCGGCCTCGGTGAGGTTTCGGAGGTGGGTATGCCCGCCCAGGAAGAGATCCACCGGTTCGGAGAGGGCCCTGGCGATCTCCACCATCCGGCCCTCACAGCCCTGGGAAAGCTCCTCGGGCTCGCTCCCCGGGACCTGACAGGCCGCGCCCACGTGGCCCACGACGACGACGAAATCCACCTCCAGCGCCCGGAGCTCACGGACGGCCAGGTCGATGGCCGGCGCTTCCTCCAGGAAGAGGAGGCCCGCGGTGTTGCCGGCCATCACCACCTCCGGTGTCGTGGCCAGGGCCACTCCTGCCACGCCGATCCGGACCCCGTCCCGCTCCAACTCCACCCAGGGGCGGATCCACCCCGGCCAGCTCCCGGTGGCCTCGTCCACCACGTTGGCGGCCAGCCAGGGGAACCGACTCTCCGACACCCGGGCGCGAAGGGTGTCCAGTCCCCAGTCGAATTCGTGGTTCCCCAGCGCCGCGGCATCGTATCCCTTCCGGTTGTGGACATCGATGGAGGCCCGGCCCCAGCTCAGATTGGAGACCGCGGTCCCCTGCATTACATCCCCTCCGGAGAGGAGGAGGGTGGGACCGGGAAAGCGGACCCGGAGGGAATCGAAGTGGGCGGCCTCCAGGGCCGACCCACCCACCGTGTCCCCATCTACCACCTGGGGGAGGATGCGACCGTGGAAGTCGTTGGTGTGGAGGACCTGAAGACGTAGGGGTTCGGGATCTTCGTGCGGTGGAGGGGCTCCGGCCGGCGTCGCCGGGGCAAGGGCGCACCCCGCCACCAGCGCTGCAAGGAGGAGGACCACACTACGGCGGACCGTGCGAGCGCCGGAAGGGATCCGGGGGGGGTGGGCGGCGCGGAACGGATGTGGGGACATGTGGCCGGGGATCCTGAGGGTCCAGGGTGGAGGAAGTTCCCATGGGACCCCGCTGCCGTGGACCGGGATCCCGCCTCGGGGTGGAAGCCTGGAGGAGACGACGCCAGATTGGGGGATGACCGATCCCACGCTCGTTCCGCCCCGGGGGCCCGTTCCCGTCCACCTCCTCCTCTGGGATGGGGTGGAACTCCTGGACTTCGCCGGCCCCGGCCAGGTGTTCGCCGCCGCCGGAGAGGGGCGGGCTTTCCGGGTACGGACCGTGGCCGCCCACCCGGGACCCCTCCGGTCCCAGGGGTTCCTCACCATCCATCCGGAGCTCCTCCTGCAGGAAGCTCCACCCGCAGGCATCCTGGTGGTCCCGGGCGGATCGGCCCATCGCCCCATGGCAGACCCCGTTCTCATGAATGCCCTCCGCGCGGCAGCCCCGAGGGCGGAGGTGGTATTCTCGGTCTGCACCGGTGCGCGGGTCCTGGCGGCCGCCGGGCTCCTGGAGGGACACACGGCCACCACCTGGCACGGAGCGCTGGACCAGCTCCGGGCCGAGGCTCCCGGGACCCGGGTGGTTTCGGGTGTGCGGTGGGTGGACAACGGCAGGATCGTGACCGCCGCCGGTGTCTCTGCGGGGATCGACGCCGCCCTCCACCTGGTGCAGCGATGGCTCGGGCCGGAGGAGGCCCGGCGGGTGGCCCGCTACATGGAATACGGGGGCGTGGACGGGATTTCGGGGGGTGGATCCGCCGGGACCGCTGGACTCGTGGTGGAGCGCCCTTCATGAGTGCCATCTCCCGTCGCTGGCGCCTCCTCCTCAGGCTCCTCCAGCGACTTCCCCAGGGAGCCCTCAGCCGAGCCACCGGAGCGTTGGCGGACGTGCCCCTTCCACGGGTCCTGAGAGGCCCGGTGATCGGGGGGTTTGCCCGCGTGGTCGGGGTGGACCAGGGGGAGGTGGCGGGGAGCCCCCGGGATTTCCCGTCGGTGGGTGCTTTCTTCGTCCGGCGGCTCCGAGACGGGGTCCGAAGCTGGCCCGACGATCCCCGGGTCCTGGCCAGCCCCGTGGACGGGGTGGTGGGGGCCCTGGGGGAGATCCGGGAGGGGACGGTCCTTCAGGCCAAGGGGATGCCCTACCAGGTCGCGGACCTCCTCGCCCACCCCGCCTCCCCGGACCTGGACGCACGGCGGCTCGAGGGCGGACGCTATCTCACCCTGTATCTGAGTCCCCGGCACTACCACCGGATCCACGCCCCCGCCTCAGGAGGTCTGGTACGGGCCCAGGCCATCCCGGGCCGGCTTCTTCCCGTGAACGAGCCGGCCATCCAGGGGATTCCCCGGCTCTTTCCCCGGAACGAGCGCCTGGTGCTCTGGATGGAAGTGGAGGGGGCACTCCTGGCGCTGGTGGCGGTGGGCGCCTTCAACGTGGGCCGGATCTCGGTGTCCTTCGACGAGGAGTGGAATGGCCCGGGTGGCAAGGGCGTCACGAATCGGCCGGGACGCCAGGGTGAGGGGTCTCGAAACTATGCTCCACCACTCTCCCTCGCTCGGGGAGACGAGGTGGCGGCCTTCCACCTCGGGTCCACCGTGGTCCTTCTGGTGGGGCCCGACGCCGAGGGTCAGGTACCGGGCCTCGCCCCCCATCTCCGACCCGGAGACGAGATCCGTCTGGGCGATCCCCTTACCGTCAGAAGCACTGGGCCCGGTCCGGCACCCGGCCTCGGCAGACGATGAGCTCGGCCATTCCGGGCGCATTTCCACCGCAGGCGCTCTCCTGGGCCGCCTGAAGGGCTTCGGCCTCCGAGGGTCCCCGTCCCAGACGACATACCTCCCGGCCATTGAAGGTGAGACAGACCTCACACTCCACCTCGGCCGCGGAAAGGGTGGACCACACCACCACTCCCATGAAGGCGGCCAGGACGAGGACGATGACGACGATGGTACGGGCTTTCATACTTCACTCCGGCGATGGGGAGCTGAGGATTGGCGCGAACGCTCCGGTCCCCAGGGAGCCTCGAAAGCGGCTCCCCATGCGGGTGGACCAAGGCTTTGGCGACAACCGCCACAACTCCCCGACGTTGTCAAGAACTCCGATCTCCCCTTAATTTAGGGCGTTAAACCTCTTCGCAGAACCGGCGCTCAGATCCGGTGCGAAGTGAAACCGACGACAGGAGTAGTCAGTGGCCAACGACGCCATCGAAGTGGAAGGAACCGTCACCGAGGTCCTCCCCAACGCCAATTTCCGGGTGGAGCTCGAGAACGGGCACAACATCCTCTGCTATCTCTCAGGGAAGATGCGGAAGTTCTACATCCGGGTACTGGAAGGGGACCGGGTGAAGGTGGAGATGTCCCCCTACGACCTCACCCGAGGCCGCGTCACCTACCGCTACAAGTAGGGCTCTTCCACCCTCGTGTCGCTCAACGTTCTGCCCCCCTCGGGGTACTTACTACCGAAGGGACCATTCCGTCCCCTCGAGATTTTCCGAACGATCCAGAAGCAGGAGGCCCAATCGTGAGCTCGGAGGCCCGCGCCCCCGCGTCCCCGGACGCCCATGCCCTTCACTCGGATTCACACGAGGAAGCGCACAACGACATCGTATATCCGGCCGCCATTCCCTTTGTTCTGGTGCATGTGGCCGCCCTTGGCGTCTTCTGGACCGGATTCACCGCCACATCCATCATCATGTGTATCACGCTGTACGTGGTCCGGATGTGGGCGCTGACCGCCGGTTTCCACCGGTACTTCTCGCACCGCTCCTACAAGACGAGCCGGTGGTTCCAGTTCGTGCTGGCCTTCCTCGGCCAGACTTCGGCCCAGAAGGGAGTCCTCTGGTGGACGGCCATCCACCGGCATCACCATCGGCACTCCGACACCCCCCTGGACGCCCATTCGCCGAAGCACACCGGGTTCTGGTTCTCCCACATGGGGTGGATCTTCTCCCCGCAGAAGAACACCGCCGACTACTCCACGGTAGAGGATTTCTCCAAGTACCCGGAGCTCCGCTTCCTGGACCGTCATCCCTACTTCCCGGCGGTCCTCCTGGGGGTGGCCTGCTATCTCCTCGCCGGATGGTCGGGCCTTTTCGTGGGCTTCATCCTGAGCACGGTGATCCTCTACCACGGGGTCTTCGCCATCAACTCCCTGGCCCACGTGGTCGGGAAGAAGCGGTACCTGACCGCCGATGACTCCCGGAACAACTGGTGGCTGGCCATCATCACCCTTGGGGAGGGGTGGCACAACAATCACCACCACTACCAGAGCTCCACCCGCCAGGGCTTCTTCTGGTGGGAGATCGACATCTCCTACTACGTCCTGAAGGTGATGTCCTGGTTCGGACTGGTCTGGGACCTCCGTGAGCCTCCGCCCCAGGTGGTCCACGGCGAGGCTCGGCTGGGACGGAAGGTCATCGAACGGGTGGCGGAGGACCTGGTGGCGTCCTATCCCCTGGATACCATCACCGCCCGCGTCCGGGAGGCATGGTCCCACAAGCCCTCCCTGGACGAGCTCCGGGATCAGGCCCGGAAGAAGCAGGATGAGGTGGCGGCCTACATGCAGGAACTGGACCTGCCCCATGTGCCCACCATGGACGAACTCCGAGAGGAGATCCGGTCGCGCATTTCCGAACGCTACCAGAATTCTCCTTCCCTGGACGAGATCGCCGAGCGGGCCCGGGAACTCATCCTGGTCCGGCTCTCCGAGGGGCTCCTGGGCGAGGCCGAGCCGAGCGCCATCTGATTCTTCCCTCCTCTCCCGGCGGGGCGCTTCCGCAGGAGTGACGGAGTGAACGTTTCGAAGTAAATGCAAATGCAAAGGGCCCGCCGGGATGTCTTCCCGACGGGCCCTTCCGCTTTCTGGCTGCCCTCCCTATTCCAGGATGTAGGCCACCGCGTCAGCGGCCTGCTCCAGGGTCTCCACGGTGAGGTCCGCCATGGCGTCCAACTCCTTCAGCGCGTGGAGGTGCTCCGGGTCGCGGATGAGGATCAGAGGAATCCCTGCGGCCACGGCGGCCCCTGCGTCGGCGGCGGTGTTCCACTGCCGGTACTTGTCCGTGAAACAGGCCACGAACAGGTCGGCGTGACGCATGTGGACCCGGGTCCGAAGGGTGTTCACCCGGGCTCCCATCAAGTCCCGATATCGGGGGCCGGGCTGCTCGCCCAGGATCTCCTCCCCGATGTCGTCAGACCGCTGGTGCTCCTCCTGGGGTCCCAGGAAGGTGGCTTCCACCCCTCGCTCCTCGAGGGCTGACCGGAACCGGTCCCGCCAGTCGCTGTGGATTTCTCCTGCCAGATAGATGCTCAGTTCGTACATGGGGGGCTCGCTGGATGAGGCGGTTCCGCCCGGGGTCGCCAGCGCCCTTTCCAGAGGCGGATCACGGGCGGAGCAAGGATGGATTACGGGCCGATCAGGGCCGGATTCAGAAGTGGGCGTTCACCAGGGGGAGGACCCGGAACGGGGTGGGGTTGTTCCCGGCCCGGTTGAGGAGTCCGATCTGTAAGCCGCGAAGCTCGTCCGCCCAGTTCACCAGGCCCACCGTGAGGCCAACCGACATCTCGAGGCGGTGGAAGGCTCCCACCGACACCCCCTGGAATCGGCCCACATCCGAGTACCCTGCCACGTTCAGCCCACGCACCTCCGGGGCCTTCACCCGGTACCCCGCCACGGTCACCCCGTGCACGCTTCCCTGGGCCATCACCCCCGCCAGCGCGGCCTGGACGCCCCGGAGGTTCCCCTCGGTCACCACGGCCAGGCCACCCACCTGGATTCCGTCCAGATCTCCATTGGCTACGACCGCGAGACCGCCCAGTTGCAGGCCCCGGGCGTCACCTCCCGAGACCACCGCCAGCCCCCCGGCCTGGATCCCGTCCATTCTGCCCTCGGAGACCACCGCCAGACCTCCTCCCTGGATTCCGCGCAGACCTCCTTCCGCCACCACCGCCAGCCCGCCGGCCTGGACCCCCGCCATGGGGCCTTCCGCCACCACCGCCAGCCCGCCGGCCTGGACCCCCTGCATGGACTCCTCGGCCACCACCGCCAGCCCCCCGGCCTGGATTCCGCCCATCCTTCCCTCGGCCACCGTGGCCAGGCCTCCCAGGGAAACCCCGAACAACCCGCCCTCGGATACCACGGCCAGCCCACCCATGGAGAGGCCGGACGCAGAGACGGAGGAAACCACGGCCAGCCCCCCCACGTGGATCCCCGCCAGGTCGGACTCTCCGATGACGGCGGCAAGGCCCAGTCCGATCCCCCGGATGGATCCCGCCTGGGGTGCGACCCCCAGTGCCAGGCCCCGGACCGTGCCTCCCACCGACTGGCTGGAACGAGGGCGCCAGAAGGTGAGGTTCACCCCGTTCACCTCCTCCAGGTAGCGGTCGGCCCAGTTGACGCGGAGCCCGTTCACCCGGGGGACGTGCCCGATTCCCACGCCGGTGTTCCCTACCATGAGACGGAGGGCCGCGCCACTCCCGCCTCCATTGGAACGGTCGCCCCGTTCCTCCCGCTCACCTCCTGGCGGCGACCCCGTCTCCTGGGCCGCCAAGGGGGCAAAGCCAAGGAGGAGGCATCCAAGGAGGCACCCCAGGGAGAGCCCCACGCGACCCTCGGGGAAGGGATGGACGGGGGCTGGGTGGCCCGCAGCACGGCGGCGCCGCTGGAGGCGCAGGGATGGGCGGGAACGCATGGAGTGCTCCTGGGATTTCGTGGATATCTGGGGAAGCGGGGGGACGGGGCCGTCCGCCGTCCTTACTACGAATCCGGGATGCTCCCGGTTTCGAAGGGGCCGGTCCTCCTTCGGCGAGAAGGCGCCGATGTCTTGCTTCTCAGGGTGGGGTCGTCCATTCTTCCTCGTCTTCTTTCCCAGAACCCCTCCGCAAACGGAAAAGCTCATGGAGGCATTTCGCTCGCTGGTCGACACCCTTGAAGGGTGGGTCTGGAGTTCCGGGATCCCCGTGGGTGACGAAACCATCCCCTTCGTGGTGATTCTCCTCCTGGGGGCTGGGATCTATTTCACCCTTCGGCTGGGGTTCGTCCAGATCCGGCACTTGGGCCACGGATTCGCCGTCACCAGTGGACGGTACGATGATCCTGCGGAGCCCGGGGACGTCACCCACTTCCAGGCGCTCTCAACGGCCCTCTCCGCCACGGTGGGGATCGGAAACATCGCCGGGGTGGCCATCGCCATCCACTGGGGTGGACCAGGAGCTCTCTTCTGGATGTGGGTCACGGCCTTCCTGGGAATGGCCACCAAGTTCGCGGAGGTGACGCTGGCCCAGTACTACCGGGACGTGAAGGAACCCGAGCCTGGGGCTCGCATGTGGGAAGGGACGGTTTCCGGCGGGCCCATGTACTACATCGAGCGGGGACTGGGGAAGCACTGGAAGCCGGCGGCGGTATTCTTCGCCGTGGCCCTGGGCTTCACCGCCTTTCTCACCGGGAACGGCGTCCAGGCCAATACAGTGGCTGACACCCTCCGCACCGAGTTCGGCCTCACCCCCTGGATCAGCGGGATCCTCACCGCCTCCGTTGTGGCGGCGGTGATCATCGGGGGGATTGCCCGGATCGGAAAAGTGACGGGAATCCTGGCGCCGGCCATGGCGGCCATCTACGTGGCAGGTGCCCTCTTCATCATCGTGGTGAACTGGGACCAGATCCTCCCCTCCTTCGCCCTCATCTTCACCGAGGCCTTCAACCCCTCCGCAGGAGTGGCGGGGGTCGGCGTCGGCGCCTTCCTGGTGACCATGATGTGGGGGGTCCGCCGGGGGCTCTTCTCCAACGAGGCGGGGCAGGGATCTGCCCCCATCGCCCATGCGGCAGCGAAGACCGATGAGCCCGTCTCCGAGGGTGTGGTGGCCCTCCTGGAGCCCTTCATCGACACCATTGTCATCTGCACCATGACAGCGCTTGTGATCATCATCACCGGCGCCTGGGGCGACCGGGTCCCCACCACCATCACGTTCACCGGTGGGCACATGAGCTTCGTGGAGGAGCGGGAGGACGGACGCTTCAACTTCTTCGTGAGTCCCCCCGAATCCGTCGAGGTATTGGACGGATACCCGGTGGCCACCGATCCCGGGGACCCCCGGATGGCATGGCACGAGGCACCGGTGGAGCGATTCTGGGTGGATCCGGGACAGACCGAGCCCTTTACCGGGGTGATCCGTCCCGGGGAGCGGGTGGCGGAGGCCGAGGACGGCACCACCTACCCCCTTCTCTACGCGAACGCGCCCCAGAACGGCGCTCCCCTCACCATGCTGGCCTTCCAGCGAGGCCTTCCCGGGGACTGGGGGCACTACATCGTCATCCTCACCGTGCTCCTCTTCGGGATCTCCACAGCTATCGCATGGAGTTACTATGGGGATCGTTGCGCCTACTACCTCTTCGGCGAGAAGGCGGTGCTCCCCTATAAGCTGATCTTCGTGGGGATGCATTTCGTGGGGGCGGTGGTTCCCCTGGCGGTGGCATGGACCCTTGGGGACATCTTCCTGGGTCTGGTCATCATCCCGAACCTGATCGCAGTAGTGGTCCTGACGCCCAAGGTGAAGGAGATCACCAACTCCTACTTCAAACGGAAGCCCTGGGTGGAGAACGCCGAGGTCCACCGCCGGGTGGTGGAGGAGGGGCGGCGGCGGAAGGAGTAGGCCCCTGACCAAGGAGGGGGACCACCGTGGGGAGCGCCGGGAGCCTTCCGGGTTGCCCGACTACCCGGCAGCCTGACGGGCGGTGGCCTGCCGGACCGCAGCCACGAAGGCCCGGACCCGGGCGGGGTCGATCCTCCGTCCCGCCTCCCCGTTCCGATGGAGGGCGGTCCCCACGATGAACCCCTGGGCGCCGGCGCCGACGAGGGCTTCCGCCGACGTCGTATCGGCGCCGCTTCCCACCCAGACCGGGGTGTCCGGGACGGCCCGCCGGACGCGCCGGATCCGCTCCGGATCGGTGGCCTGTCCCGTGCCGCTCCCTGATACCACCAGGATGTCCGCCAACCCGCGATGAACGGCGTCCCGGGCCGCCTCCTCCAGAGAGGCGCCTGCCGGGGGCGTGGCGTGCTTCACATGGACATCCGCCAGCAGGAGGAGGCCCGGGGCCAGCCGTGTCCGCTCCCGGAGGGTCTCATGGGCCCGTCCCTCGAGGAGGCCCTGGTCGGTGAACATACTCCCCGTGTGGACGTTCACCCGGAGGAAGGCGGCGCCGGTGGCGGCGGCGATCCCCACGCCGGACCGGGCGTCGTTCCGCAGGACGTTGAGGCCCACGGGGAGTGGTGTCCGATCCGGATGGGGGTCACCGACTCCTGCTCCGTCCTCTACCGCCGCCTGCACCCAGTTCACCGCCAGCGTGAGGGCCGCCACCGTCTCCGGCGGGACGGGACCCGGGTGGAAGGGGACGTCTCCGAAGTTCTCCACCAGGACTCCATCCACGCCGCCCTTCACCAGCGATCTGGCGTCGGCCATGGCCCGCTCCAGAACCGGTTCCATGGCGCCTTCCCAGCGAGGGGAGCCGGGGAGGGGAGAGAGGTGGACCATCCCCACCACCGGGCACGGACTGCCGAATCGGGCCCCTGCGTTCGCATTCCTCAATTGCTTCTCCATTCGCTCAGTGCTCAATCGTCCTCACCTCCCGCTTCCCTGGCCTCTTCCCGGTCCTCTTCCCGGTCCTCTGCCAGGATCCCTCCCGGAAGGATGGCTTTCCGACCGAACCGGGCCCGGAGTTCGTCTCCCAGGTGGGAGAGGGTACGGTCCCGATCGGTCTCGGTCCGGTCGTCCTCTTCCTCCAGGAGGGAAAGCTGACGGGGGACGGCCTCCTCCGACAGATTCGACACCCCCACCCCCAGGAGCCGGGTGGGGGCCCGGCGTTTCCGGCGGAGTTCGGCCAGGAGTTCCCCGGCGGTCTCATACAGGATGCGGTCCGATTCCATGGGGTGGGGAAGGGTCCGGGATCCCTGTCGGGTCGTGAAATCGCCATCCCGGAGCTTCACGGTCACCGTCCGGGCGCGGAGGCCCCGCCCCCGGAGTCCCTCTCCCACCGAGAGCGCGAGCTGCAGGAGATGACGCTCCAGGATTCGGTCCCCGCTCGATCCCGCCGAAACATCCCGGGAGAAGGTGCGTTCCGACGAGATGGACTTTCGTTCCTCCTCGGCCACCACCGGTGACGGGTCGATGCCTCGACAGCGCTCGAAGAGCCAGCGCCCCCGTGCTTCACCGAACCATCGGACCAGCCATTCCTCCTCCACGCCCACCACGTCCCGGACCTCCTGCAGCCCACGCCGCTCCAGGGCCTCCAGGAGGGAGGGACCCACCCCAGGGATCTCCCTGAGGCCGAAGCCTGCCAGGAAGCCGGCTTCCTCTCCGGAGGGGACCACATGGACGCCGGCGGGCTTGGCTCTCCCGGCGGCAAGCTTCGCCACCAGACGGTTCGTTCCCCCCCCGATGGAGACGGAGATCTCGGCAACCTCCCGGACCCGGTTCCGGATCCGTTCGGCCGTCTCCCCCAGCGACTCACCCTGGAGGAGGCGCTCCATTCCCGTGAGGTCGAGGTAGAACTCGTCGATGGAGGCTGCCTGCACCACCGGGGCCAGGTCGCCCAGGGCATCCCGGACGGCCCGGCTTCGATCCACGCAGGCACTCCGGGGGACCGGCACCACCACCGCTTCCGGACAGAGGCGAAGCGCCTGGCCCATGGGCATTCCGGAACGGACGCCGAAGGGTCGGCAGGCGTACGAGGCGGAGGTCACCACTCCTCGACCCTCCGCCGAGCCACCCACCAGAAGGAGGTGGGCCCGGCCCGCGCCCTCCGGATCCTGGAGGCGGGCTACCTGCACGAAGAATGCGTCGCAGTCCACCAGGAGAATGCGACGTAGGCGAAGGGTGGGGTCGTTCATGGAACGGCCGACGGGGGTCGGGGTCTCCTTGGACGTAGGTGTCCGATTGAGAGATTTCCGGAATGATTCGTTCCACTTCCGTTTCCCCAACAGGAGAACCCCTATGGCGTATCCCCACAAGCTCCCGGACCTCGGCTATGCGTATGATGCCCTGGAGCCCCACATTGACGCCCGGACCATGGAGATCCACCACTCCAAGCATCACGCCGGGTACACGAAGAACCTGAATGCCGCGCTGGAAAGCCACGCTGACTTCCAGGGGCATTCGGCGGAGCAGCTCCTCCGCGCCCTTCATGCCCTTCCCGAGGGCCTTCGGGGCGCGGTGCGAAACAATGGCGGCGGATTCCACAACCATGCCCTCTTCTGGGAGATCCTGAAGCCCGGGGGCGCCTCCACACCCGGGGGGGAGCTGGGGAAGGCCATCTCGGATGCCTTCGGGTCCTTCGACGCCCTCAAGGAGAAGGTGAGCGGGGCCGCTGCCAGCCGCTTTGGTTCCGGCTGGGGGTGGCTCTCGGTGGATCCCTTCGGACATCTCCAGGTGAGTTCCACCGCCAATCAGGATTCGCCCCTCATCGAGGGGTCTACCCCCATCCTGGGCGTGGATGTCTGGGAGCATGCCTACTACCTCAACTACCAGAACCGTCGCCCCGACTACCTGGCGGCCTTCTGGAACGTGGTGAACTGGGACGTGGTGGCGGAGAAGTACGAAGCCGCGAAGGGTGGATGGATCTCCGGGGTCTGAGGACCACCTGAGGGATCCAGGGCCGCAGCGGGGCGTCGGGAACCCGATCCGCCCGCGGTGGTCCTGATTCGTCCATCCCCTGGGGGATGGGCGGAACCGGGGGGGAGGGGTCGGGTGTCCGGCCCCTCCCCCTTCCTTTGTTGGGAGATCGCCTGTTGGGGGATCGCCAGATCGCAGGGGCATGACCGGGTCCATGCCCGGCTGCTCAGGGTCGGTTCACAGAACCTTTCCTCCGTGTTAGACTGCCCGCCATGACCGCTGACCTCGCCTTCGCCGTCCTGGCCTTCACGTCGCTGGTGGCCATCGTGAATCCCCTCTCCGCGGCCACCATCTTCCTCGCCCTCACCGGTGGGGAGGACCCGGTGACCCGCCGCCGCGCCGTGGGGAGGGGGGTGCTCACCGCCGCCATCGTCATGGGGATCTTCGCGGCCGCCGGGGGCGGGATCCTGGCCTTCTTTGGGATCACCACCCACGCCTTCAAGATCGCCGGGGGAATCATCTTCTTCGGGATCGGGTGGGACATGCTCCAGGCCCGGCGATCCCGGGTGAAGGCCACCGAGGAGGAAGAGCTTGAGGGGACGACCCGGGAGCAGATCGGGATCATTCCTCTGGGGCTTCCAACCATCGCCGGGCCGGGCGCCATCACCACCGTCATCGTCCTCATGGGCCAGGCGGAGTCGCCCATGCAGGCGGCGGCGATCTATGGAGCCATCGCGGCGGTGGTCCTGCTCACCGGACTGGTCCTTTTGGTGGCCCCCCTGCTCCTTCGGACGTTCGGTCAGACGGGTCTCAATGTCATGACCCGGATCATGGGCCTCCTCGTCATGGTCATCGGGGTCCAGTTCATCCTGGACGGACTGGCGGTGGCCTTCCAGCTTCCCGCCGCCCTCTCTGGCTGAACTGCCGGCGGGGGGGGCGGACAGGGGTGCCCGGGGAACCTGGACGCCCTTCCGACCTAACAGAGGGTCCACTCGGTTTCCCTACCTTCCCGGAGTTCTTCCATATGGCCCCTGGTCCTTCGCCTCGGTTTGTCGCCTCCAACGCGCTGCCTCTCGTCCTACTGGTCCTCCCATTTCTTCTCCTTTCGGGGTGTGGGCAGGAAGGCGACCCTGAGGGGATGGAGGAGGTCCTTCCCCGGAACGGAGTGCACGCCGACCTCGACGAAGAGGGCCTGACGGGGGTCCGCCTCCTTCGCCTCGCCACTGCAGGACCCGAGTACCCCAATGCCCGACTGGGCCTCCTGTCTCCGGAGTCCGGTGCCCGCATCGCCGAGGGGGAGCCGTTGGAGCTAACCTTCGCCCTCACCGGTTTTGAACTGGATGTGCCCACCCCCGGTGCCGAGGATCGGGGGTTGGCCCGGGCCCACGGACAGCACGTCCACCTGGTGGTGAATGACGGGGCCTATCGAGCAATCTACGACCTGTCGGAGCCCGTGGTGGTGGAGGACCTTCCGGCGGGAACCCACATCATCCGAGCCTTTCCCGGGCGGGACTGGCACGAGGGGGTGAAGACGCCGGGGGCGCTGGTTCAGCGACGGGTGGTGGTAGGAGAGGGGGAGCCCACCCTTCCCCCCCCGGAGGAATGGGGCCCTACCCTGATCTACTCCCGGCCCCAGGGGGGATACGTGGGAACCGATGCCGACTCCATCCTCGTGGATTTCTACCTCAGCGGGGTCCGGCTCTCGGAGGACGGGACCCGGGTTCGCCTCCAGGTGAACGGAATCCGGGAGTTTCTGATCCACGACTGGGCACCCCACGTCCTCGTCGGACTTCCGGCCGGCGAGCACACCCTTCGCATGGATCTGGTGGGAGCTGACGGCGCCCGGATCCGGAGCCCCTTCACCCCGGTGGAGCGCACGATCACCGTCGAGCGGGACGATTGAGGGCCGGAGGGCCATGGGCTCATGAGGCCGTGGGGGAGAGCGGTGGTCGTGGACGGTCCCTCTTCTTTCTTCAACGGCCTTCTGGAAGGCCGTGATGAATTCCCTGCTTGCGTTGCGGGGATCAGATGTTTACCTATCGTGACGGACCCGGCATCCAGGGTCCGAGCCCTGGGACGGTCCCCATGCGGCTCTACTCGCGGTCTAAACGAGCACCCTCAGCCTCCTGGATGATGCCGCTCCAGCGCCTGCTACTCCGCTCCCTTCCGACGTCCGTGTTCTCCGCGGTGTCCCTTTTCGCGATGGCCATGGTGGCCGTCTGCTGGAGCCCCGGAGCCCTCGAGGCCCAGACCCTGCGCGGCGGTACCGCCTCCCTGGATCGGCAGAACCACCAGGCCCAGGCCCACGGGTTCACCTACCTGGACACGCCGGCCCAGGTCCGGCAGTTCGTCGCCTCGGGATATCTGGTCCCGGTGGTGCCGAACCGGGATTTCGACGTCCACAACGTCTCCTTTCCCTATGCGCGGCCCGAGGTCAATCTCTTCATCCAGCGGCTGGCGGCCCAGTATCGCTCGGCCTGCGGAGAGAAGCTGGTGGTGACCAGCCTCACCCGACCCCGCTCCAACCAGCCCTGGAACGCCTCGTCCCGCTCCGTCCATCCCACGGGGATGGCGGTGGACCTCCGCCGGAGCGGCAATGCCACCTGTCGGAACTGGCTGGAGGGGACCCTCCTCGCGTTGGAGAGGGAAGGACTCCTGGAGGCCATCTACGAGCGGAATCCTCCCCATTACCACGTGGCGGTCTATCCCCAGCCCTACGCCACCTATGTGGCCCAGATGACCGGGAACGACGCCGTGGTGGCCAATGCGAGCCAGGGAGACACCCGGGTCGAGACGGAGTGGGTGACCCATCGGGTGCGGCGGGGCGAGACGCTCTCGGGGATCGGCGATCGCTACGGAGTGGCCATCTCCCGGATTCGTGCGGAGAACCGTATCCAGGGAAGCCGGATCCTGGTGGGCCAGGAACTCCGGATCCCCGTATACCGCACGGTGGCCGTGACGGCGTCGGCGGATGCGCCTCCCCCATCCGTCGAATCCTCCGCCCAGCCCACGGCCCGGAGTCTCCCTGCGGCGTCGGCCCAGCCCGGAACCCGGACCGCCTCCAGTGCCCCTGCGGTCCATCGGGTCGGTCGAGGGGAATCCCTCTGGACCATCGCCCGCCTCTATGGTGTCAGCGAGGGCGAACTCCGGACCGCCAATGGAATCCGGGGGAGCCGGATCCTGGCGGGCCAGGAGCTCCGGATCCCGGTGAACAATGGCGCCACCGCAGAACTTCTTCGCCACACCGTCGCCAACGGCGAGTCCCTATGGGTCATCGCCCGGCGCCACGGGGTGACCGTGGAGGACATCCGGCGGACCAACCGGATCGGATCCAGCCGGATCCATCCCGGTCAGGTGCTGGACATTCCGGTGAGTCGGTAGCGGGGGCCAAGCCCCCGGCGCCGCAGGGCCTCCCCTGTCCGTGGACACTCCACTCCCCCTTTACCTGATCGGCTCCTTCACCGATCGGGGGGCGCTTCGTCTTGGCGAGGGGGGGGGCGGCACCCGGAAGGTGACCCGGGTCTCCGAGGCCGACGCCTTCCCCCAGCCCGGATCCACTCCGGGGTGGGTGATCCTCTCCCCGGAGCTTCCGGATGCAGTGGTCATCGGGCTCCTTCGGCGGATGGGTTGCGCCCGCGGGCCCTGGTCTCCCCTCCTCCTCCTGGGGGACCTGGACGACCTGCAAGACCTGGCGGACCGGGACGACCTGGGGAATCCGGAGGATCTGGGGACCCTCAAGGCCGGGGATGTCAACGGCGAACTCCGGCTGCTTCCCCTCTCGCCTGGCGCGTCCGTGACGGTGGAAACCCTGCAGGGGCGCTTGCAGGAGGAGGATTCCCTGGCGACGTCCCTCTCGCATCGCCTTCTCGTCGCCGAGCTGGCCCGGATCCGTCACGATGTGAACAACCCCCTCACCGCCGCCCTGGCCGAGGTGCAGCTCCTCCTCATGGATCAACCCGGAGACTCGGAGGAGACGGAAAGCCTGCGGGTGGTGGAGGCGCAACTCAAGCGAATCCGGGACCTGGTGGCGAAGCTCTCCGCCGACCCGGTTTCGGGCTGGTAACCCGTCTCCGGTGAGCGGCATCTCGTGAGCCGCCCCGTGTCCCGTACCCGCGGTACCCGTGAGGTGGTCGTGGCCCTCTCACCGGAGAATGTGCTGCGGTGGGTGTACCTGGCTCGGGTAGTCCTGGTGCTGGGCGTCCTGAGCGGGGCGCTGGTCGTATGGAGGGAGGCCCTTCCCGAGCAGACCTACCTGGCCACCATCATGCTCATTGGGGCCCTGGTGGTCACCGGTGCCAGCGCATGGTGGACGGAGGTCCTGGGGCGGCCCCCGGGTCGGGCGCTCTTGGTGTACCAAGTGGCCTTCGACGCCCTCCTGGTGAGTGGCGTGGTCCACATCACCGGGGGCGGGGAGAGCACCTTCGCCTGGCTCTATATCCTGGTGATCTCCGAGGGGGCGCTTCTCCTTCCCCTGGCCGGGGGCGTGTTCATGAGCCTCCTGGCCGCCATTCTCTACTTTGCCGTCATCTTCTGGGGGCACACCCAGCCCCTGAGCGGCGCCGTCCTCCTCCAGCTCGGGCTCTTCGCACTGGTGGGTGTCGCCACCGGGATGCTGGTGGACCGGCTCCGCAAGACGGGCGCGGCCCTTGGGGAGGCCCGGTCCGAGTTGCGGCGCCTGAGGCTGGATACGGGGGAGATCCTGGCTACCATCAGCACCGGGGTCCTCACGGTGGATGAGGATGGCCATCTCATCTACATGAACCGTGCTGCCGAGTCCTTCCTGGGGCTGAAGCGTGAGGACTGGGAGGGGCGTCCCGTCCTGGGCGAATTGGCCCGGATCTCCCCGGAGCTGGCCCAGGACGTTCGGCTCACCCTGGAGGGGGCGGAGTCCCGGGTGCGGCTCCGAGCCGAGGCCGAACGGGATGGAGAGGACCTGGTCCTGGGGGTCTCCCTCTTCCTCCGGGACGAACCTGACGAGCCCCGGGCGGTGACGGCCATCTTCCAGGACATCACCGACCTGGAACGGGCGGATGCCATGAATCGGCGCACTGAACGGTTGGAGGCGGTGGCGGAGCTCTCGGCGGCCATGGCCCACGAGATCAAGAATCCCCTTGCCTCGATCCGAAGTGCGGTGGAGCAGTTCACGAGCCCCTCCCTGGCTGACGACGATCGGGAGATCCTGAAGCGGATGGTGGTCCGGGAATCGGATCGTCTCTCCCGCCTCCTCACCGACTTCCTGGACTACTCCCGGGTGGGGCTGGAGCGGGTGGAACCCCTGGACCTGACCCAGGTCGCTCGGGAGTGCCTCACCCTCATGGAGCAGCACCCCGAGAGCCACGCCCGACAGGTGCTGTACCTCCTGGAGGTGCCCGAGGATGGACTGGAGGTGCCGGCCGACGCCGACCTCCTCCACAGAGCCCTTTTCAACCTCCTCCTGAATGCCACCCAGTTCTCTCCCCAGGGGGGCGAAGTCCTCTTTGCCGTAGAGGATTTCCGGGGCCGTTCCCTTCCCGCGGGGGTGGAGCTCCAGGGGGCTGTGCGAATCCGGGTCCGGGACCAGGGTCCCGGCATCCCCCCCGAGGACGTGAACCGGATTTTCGATCCCTTCTACACCACCCGGCCCGGAGGGACGGGGCTGGGGCTTGCGGTGGTGCACCGGACGGCCCAGGCTCACCAGGGTGCCGTCCTCGTGGAGCGTCCCGCTCGAGGCGGCACCGAATTCCAGCTTTTCCTTCCCATCCCTCCCCTTTCGGCATCATGACCACCGCCAACCCCATCCGGATTCTCCTGGTGGACGATGAGCAGAGCATCGTCCAGACCCTCTCCATCCTCTTTCGGGGCGCCGGGTATGAGGTGATTCCCGCGGTGGGAGGGAAGGCGGGGCTGGAGGCCCTTGAAGCCGGGAAGCCGGATCTCGTGGTCTCCGACATCCGGATGCCCGGAACCACCGGACTCGAGGTCCTGGCCCGAGCCCGGGAGGTGGACCCTGAACTTCCCGTCATCCTCATGACGGCGCAGGCCTCCCTCCAGACGGCGGTGCAGGCGGTGAACCAGGGGGCCTTCTACTACATCCAGAAGCCCTTCTCCAATGACGAACTCCTGGCCATCTGCTCCCGGGCGGTGGAGACCCGGGCCCTCAAGGTGGAGAATAGGGAGCTCAAGAAGGAGATCCGGAGGCGGGGTGGGGGGAGCCGGGTGGACCCCATCGGGAAGGCCTCCGCCTTCCAGGAGGCCCTCACCATGGCCCGGACCGTGGCCCCCACCGATTCCACCATCCTCATCACCGGGGAGAGCGGAACGGGAAAAGAGGTCATGGCCCGTTATATCCACGACCTCTCCCACCGGAGCGAGGGGCCCTTCTTCTCCATCAATTGCGGGGCCCTTCCCGAGTCCCTCCTGGAGAGCGAACTCTTCGGCCACGTGAAGGGAAGCTTCACCGGGGCGGTGAAGGACAAGACGGGGCTGCTGGTGGCGGCGGGGGGCGGCACCTTCCTCCTGGACGAGGTGGGGGAGACCTCCCCCAAGACCCAGGTGAAGCTCCTCCGGGCGCTCCAGGAACGAGAGGTGATCCCGGTGGGCGCCACCCAGGCGGTGCCCATGGACGCCCGGATCATCGCCGCCACCAACCGGGACCTGGACGAGCAGATCCGCAAAGGAGAGTTCCGCTCCGATCTCTACTACCGCCTGAACGTCATCAACCTGAAGCTCCCCGCTCTCCGGGACCGGCGGGAGGACATCCCGCTTCTGGCGAAGTTCTTCCTGGAGCGGACCGCCGAGGGGGAGAAGGGGCCCCGGGAGCTTTCGGAAGAGGCCCTGGAGGCCCTCCTGGCCTACGATTGGCCCGGAAATGTGCGGGAACTGGAGAACGCCCTGGAGCGGGCCGCCGTCCTTGCCGCAAAGAAGGGGGAGATCCCGGCGGAGGCCCTTCCGGATCGAGTCCGGGAGAAGCCCCAGGTTCAGCTCGTCTCCGCCGATCCACCCCCGAATCCCCCCATGGAGATCATTGAGCGGGCCTACATCGAGTGGGTGCTGAATGCCGAAGGGGGGAACAAGAGCCGAGCCGCCGAGGTGCTGGGGATCGACCCCTCCACCCTCTACCGGAAGATTGCCCGCTACGGACTGAACGCGGGAGGCTGAGATGGAGCATGTACCCTCCTGGGTACGAAGCCCTCGGGGGCGTCCCGTTCCCGAGAGGGGTACGCCCCTTCCCTGGGACCGGGTGGTCCTCTCGGTGGTGATCCCCTGCTACAACGAGCGGGATACGGTGGAGATGCTCCTCCGGCGGGTCCGGGAGGTCCCCCTCCGCCTGGAGGTGGTGGTGGTGGACGACGGCTCCCGGGACGGGACCCGGGAGCTCCTTCCCCAGCTGGAGGAGGAGGGGCTCATCGACACCCTGGTCCTCCATCCCGCCAACCGGGGGAAGGGGGCGGCGCTCCGCACCGGGTTCAAGGAGGCCACGGGCCACGTGGTGGTGGTCCAGGACGCGGACCTGGAATACGACCCCTACGAGCTTCCCATGCTCCTGGAGCCCATCCTGGAGGGGTGGGCCGACGCGGTGTACGGCTCCCGCTTCCTGGGAGGCGGTCCCCACCGCGTCCACCTCTTCTGGCATTCGGTGGGAAACCGGGCCCTCACCCTCCTCAGCAACGTCTTCACCGACCTGAACCTCACCGACATGGAGACCTGCTACAAGATGGTGCGGCGGGATCTCCTCGAGACCCTCCCCCTCACCCGGGAACGGTTCGGGATCGAACCCGAGCTCACCGCCCGGCTTTCCCAGGCCGGCGCCCGGATCTACGAGCTCCCCATCTCCTACCGGGGCCGCTCCTACTCCGAGGGGAAGAAGATCGGATGGAAGGATGGGGTCGCCGCCTTCTGGCACATCTTCCGGTCGAACCTGCTCCCGCCGAAGGCGCAGCGGTGGGAGCGGCCGGAGCGGGCGGAGTGGGAGGAGTAGGGGGGCGGGCCACCTGTACCCCCATCTCCTCCGCCCCCCTGGATTTGCGGCTCCTTTCCCCATCCCACCGCCCACCTTTTTCCCTATCCTGCAAGTGGGTTGCAGAATCCTGCAGGAGACCGCTGGAGAAATCAGAGAGAGCGGCATGGTGTGTGTGAGGTAAGTATTTGCTGGGAAACGACTTGGGTGGGTGGTCTACGGGTTGGCACACTCTCTGCTTTCTTTGGGGCCAGTCGCAGCGGGTAAATGGCCCGCGCACTTCCACCCCCTTCGAACCGAAGAAGAGGAGACAGGACAATGAACAAAAAGGGTTTTACTCTCATCGAGCTGCTCATCGTGGTCGTGATCATCGGCATCCTGGCCGCCATCGCGATTCCGCGTTTCGGCGCCACCCGGGAGCGGGCCTTCCAGTCGGCGGTGGTCTCGGACCTCCGGAACCTGCAGACGGTGCAGGAGCAGTGGTATGCGGATCCGGCGAACAACTATGAGTACGCTACCCTTGGCGACCTCGAGGGCGCCAACCTCTTCCGGGCGAGCCAGGGTGTGGATGTTACTATTACGGTTTCCGATTCCGATCAGGGGTTCCTCGCGGTGGGGACACACACCGCGCTGGACGAAGAAAGCTGCGCAGTCACGGTTGGGGATGGGGCCGAGAACTCCGTGGACGACGAGGCGTCTGCGGGCGAGATTGCCTGCACTTGGCAGGATAGCGACTGAGGAGAGTAAACGCGTGATGCTCAAAGTGAGTTGAGGGGTTTGGCGGGGGGCCACTAGTGGCCCCCCGCTCGACGTCTCCGCCCCAGTCCTCTCTGCCCGGAGGCTTCATGGACAATCTCAGGAACGCCTCCGGCTTCACCCTCATGGAATTGCTGGTGGTCGTCGTGATCATCGGTCTCCTCGCCGCCATCGCCGTGCCCCGCTACACCGAGACCCGGGTGGGCGCCTTCAGGGCCTCGCTCATCTCCGACCTCCGGAACCTCTCCACCAGCCAGGAAGCCCACTGGCGGATGCAGGACGGGTACGCCGAGACGCTGCAGGAGCTGGACATCTCGGCCTCACCCAACGTGACTCTCACCCTCACCGAAGGGGATCTCACTGGATGGGCGGCCCGGGCGGTTCATCGCTCCCTTCCCCGGGAGACCTGCGGCGTGTTCTACGGGACCGCCGATGCCGCCGCGGTGGCACCGGCATCGTCTGCCGTCGAGATCCGCTGTACTTTCTGAGGGACTCCTCCCGAGACGGAGGCTCCTGAATCCAGAGGTTCCAACCCCAACGGTCCAGGCCGGGCAGCGGAGTTTCAATTTGGCCGATTCCCCCTCCTCCGATCCGGACGGCACGCCCTCTCCCGCCTCCATCCGCAGGGAGCTCCTTCTCTCCACCTCCGTCCTCTTCCTGGCGGCGATCCTGGTGGCGGTGGCGGCCGCGGGCATCGTCATCCCCCTGGCGCCCAGTCCCTTCGCGGCCCTCATCACCCTCAGCCTCATCGTCCTGGCGGAGCTGATCATCCTCTTCCTCTACCTGCGTTCCCTCATGGACCGGACGGTCCTCCGGCCGGTGGAGCGGATCGTGGACCATGCGGAGCGGATCGCCGATGGGGAGCTGGACCACCGGATCCCCTCCGAACCGCTGGAGGAGCTGGATCGGATCGTGGACGCGGTGAACTCCCTGGCGGGTCGGCTCATCCGGGAGCAGGGGCTGCTGGCCACCAACGTCCAGTCCCTGAACCAGACCAACCGGGAGCTCACCGAGACCACCGCCGAACTGGTTCGGGCCGCCCGGCTGGCCTCGGTGGGGACCCTGGCTGCCGGAATGGCCCACGAGATCGGAAACCCCCTGGGCGCACTCCAGGGCTACCTGGATGTGATCCGGTACCGGGCAGAGGATCCGGAGCAGGTACGGGAAATCCTGGGATCTGCCAGGTCGGAGGTGGAGCGTATCGACTCCATCATCCGCCACATCTTGGACTTCGGTCGTCCCACGGTCCGGACCGGCGACCTCCCCCGGGTGGACCCCACCGACGCGGTGGGCCGGGTCATCGATCTTCTCGTGGGGCGGGAGGAACTGGAGGAGGACTGGGTCCACCTGGAGGCGGAGGTGGGGCTCCCCCAGATCCGGGCCCACTCGCAGCACGTGGAGCGCATCCTCATGAATCTCTTGCAGAACGCTCGTCAGGCCACGGCGAACGAGGCATCTCCCCAGTTGAGGGTGGTCCTCCGGACCGAGCCGGCGGATCGGGAGCCGGTGGCCCGGCGGGTTGATGATCCTCCTGCCCTGGACTACTCCCATCGGCGGCGGTTGGGTGACCTCCTCCGGATCCGTGCGCCGGTCCCCGCTGACGCTGGAGGGCGCGACGTCATCATCGAGGTGGAGGATCGGGGCACCGGGATCCCCGAGGAGGTGCTCCCCCGGGTCTTCGACCCTTTCTTCACCTCCAGGGAGCCCGGTGAGGGAATCGGGATGGGGCTCGCCCTGACCGCGCGGATCGTCGGCGAACTGGCTGGAACCATCGAGGCGGAGAACCGGGAGGGTGGCGGCGCCCGCTTCCGGGTCCGGCTTCCGGGGATTGAGGAGGAGGAAGCATGAGGATCCTTGTGGTGGACGACGATCGGGGACTCCGGCAGTCCCTCTCCATGATCCTCCAGGATGGGGGACACCTCCCGAAACTGGCACCCGGAGGGGCGGAAGCGCTGGAACTCGTGGAGGGGTTCGGCCCGGACCTGGTCCTGGTGGACTATCGGATGCCGGGGATGAACGGGCTGGCGTTCCTCGAAGCGTATCGGAAGGCCGGTGGGGAGGCGCCGGTCATCGTCATGACGGCCTATGGGAGCATGGACCTGGCGGTGGAGGCCATGCAGGCGGGGGCCTACGACTACCTCCCCAAGCCCTTCGGGGCCGACGAGGTCCTCCTCACCGTGCGGAAGGCCGAGGAACGAGAGTCCCTCCGCCGGGAGGTGGGGCGTCTCCGGGAAGAGGTGAAGGCCGGCCGGCGCTTCGGCGATATTGTTGCTGCAGCCCCGGAGATGCTGCGGGTCATGGAGACGGCCCGAAAGGTCGCCCGGCACCCCACCACCATCCTGCTGCAGGGGGCCACGGGGACCGGAAAGGAACTCATGGCTCGCCTCATCCACAACGAGTCGGCCCGCTCCCAGGGCCCCTTCGTAGCGGTGAACTGTGGGGCCATCCCCGAGAATCTCCTGGAATCGGAGTTCTTCGGACACGTGCGGGGCGCCTTCACCGGAGCCGACCGGGACCGGCAGGGGCTCTTCGAAGCCGCCGGGGGCGGAACCCTCTTCCTGGACGAGGTGGGAGAGCTTCCGGACTTCCTCCAGGTGAAGCTCCTCCGCGTACTCCAGGAAGGGGAGGTCCGACGGGTCGGCGAGTCCGAGAGCCGGCCCGCGGACGCCCGGATCGTCGCCGCGACGAACCGGGACCTGAAGGAAGAGGTTGAAGGGGGCCGGTTCCGCGAGGACCTCTACTACCGGCTGGCCGTGGTGACCCTGCGGATCCCGGCCCTGAAGGATCGACCCGAGGACCTCCCCCTCTTGGTGCGCCACTTCCTGAGGCGCCATGGGGATCGCCTTGGGATCGAGGTGGACGGTGTGGATCCCCTCGCCCTGAGGGCCCTGGCCGCCTATCCATGGCCTGGAAACGTCCGGGAGTTGGAGAACGTGCTGGAGCGCGCTCTGGTCCTTGCGGAGGGAGACTGGCTCGGCGTGGAGGACCTTCCGACCAACGTCGCGGGCGAGGTCGGGGGCACATCGGACGGAGAGGGGCCGTCCTTCATCCGCCTTTCAGCTGAAAGCACACCCGGCGAAGGGTCGGAGGAAGAAGACCTGTCGGTGAAGCGTCGCTCTGCGGCGCTAGAGCGGGATCTCATCCAGAAGGCGCTCCATCGGACGGAAGGCAACCGTACCCGGGCCGCCGAGCTTCTGGAGCTCAGCGATCGGGCCCTCCGGTACAAGATCCGCGACTACGGGTTGGAATAGGAGGGCCTGCGAGAGGAGGGGTCGGAGCCGGGACTCCGGCCAACGGCCGGATGCTCGCACCGCGTCCCTTCCACCACTTGGCGCGTGTGCCCATGGGGGTGCCCCGTTCGGAAGGTCACCTTCCTTCCATGACTCGTGGATTCACGCTTCTGGAACTGTCGGTTGTCCTCTCCTTCATGGGTGTCCTGGCCATGATGGGAGGTGGGGTCGGTCGTGGACTGGTGGACCTTCTTGAGTGCCGTACGGCTCGGGAAGAGATTGCGGGGCTCGTGTATCGGGCCCGGGCCGAGGCCCGGATTCACGGCGAAGCCCGGGTTCGCCTCAATGAAGGCGCCGGCGGGACCCTCATCCTGGCTGGGGATTCGGTGGCGCACCGGGTGGATCTCCGGGGGCGGGGAATCCAGCTCCGCATTGGAGGGTCCCGGACTGAAGCCACCCTGGTCTTCGGCCCCCTCGGGGTCGGGCGGGCCGCGTCCACCACCCTCTACCTTGAGCGGGGGCGGGCCCGGGTGCCCCTGGTCCTCTCCTCGCATGGCCGTGTCCGGCGCTGAGGCGGCTCCTCGCCGTCACCCACGGGGCTGCGGTCTGCGCGGCGGTTCGTCCCAGGGTGGATTCCTCCTCGTCGAGGTTCTTCTGGCCATGGTGCTCCTGGGGGTGGGGCTGTCCGCAGCCGTCGTCCTCCTGGCAGAAGCCGTTCGCGTCATGGAGAGGGCCGACATCCTGGCCCAGGGGGCTCCCGTCGTTGCAGGGGAGGCGCTCTTCGTTCCCGGGATGGCCGACGGCCGCGCCCGGAGACCTTCTCTGGAACTGGAGTGGTGGTGGGACGACAATGGCCTCCGGGTCGTTCAGCGGAGAGCGGAGGGAGCCCCCGAGATGGCTCGCTTTATCCGCGTTCCCTGGGATCGCCCAAGCCCCGTTCCTCCCCGCGAGGAGACTGGCCCATGATGCACGCTCGGGGGTCGGCTCGGGACTCGGCTCAGAGGTCGGCGCCGGTATCGACGCGGGACTCCGCTCAGGGGGGATGGACGTTGGCGGAACTCCTGGTGGGGACCTTCACGGCAAGCCTCCTCCTGGGTGGATCGGTGGTCCTACTCCACCAAAGTGCGCGGGTGGTGGACGACCTGGTGTCCCGGGAGGAGAGCGTGGAGACGCTTCGCACCACCTGGACCGTCCTCCACGAGGAACTGGGGGCCGGTCTACGGGGGCGGGACTGGGACCGGGAGGAGGGCACAGACCGGGCGCTCTGGCTCCGGGCCTTCCGGGGAATCGCTCTACCCTGCGAGTGGGAACCAGGGAGTCGGGAGGGGAGGGTGACGTGGCGGGGGCACCGTGCGCCGGATCCTGACCGGGACTCCGTCCTGGTGCTCGAAGCCGAGGGTGGCTGGCGCCTCGCCGCTCTGGAGGCGGTCTCGTCCGCAGGTGGCGCGTGCCTTGCGCCGCTGGAGGGACAGGTCGCCCAATGGCGTCTCAGTGAACGGGTCTCGGGGCCGATCCTGATCCGGTACTTCGAGCGGGGGCGCTATTCGCTGGAGGATCGGGCCTTTCGCTACCGAAGGGGAGACGAGGGGCGCCAGCCCCTGACCCCGGAACGAGTGGGTCCGGCAAGCGCCTTCGAAGCTTCGGAGGGCGGCGGGTTGGACGTGATATTGGAACTCCAACCGGGGGGTGAGGTGCGCTGGAAGATCCCGTGGAGTGGACCCCCCGGTCCTCCGTGGGACCCATCGCCGTTCCTCCCGGAGGTTCCATGACCCGCCCTGACCTCGTAGCCGGAAGGTGTTCCCCTGAGGCGTTGGCGCACGGGGAGGAAGCCGGGGTACAGCCCTCCGCTCGTCGGAGGCCGGAGGGATTCATTCTTCCGCTGGCCATCCTTCTGCTGCCGGCCTTCCTGGCCCTCTCGTTCTCAGCCTTCGTCATGGCCCAGGGCCAGCTCGTGGCGGCTCGACAGGACGCGGCGCTCCTGGAAGCCATGGCGGCGGCAAGCCCCCCTGCCGCTCCCCTTCCGGCCCGGGGCGAGGAGGTGACGGTCCTGGACTCAGGGTACCTCCTCCTCCAGGCCCCCACCACGGTCATGGCCGGGGCACGGCGAGGGTTCCGGATGGCGTGGCACCCCGAGCCGGGGGGGACAGCTGGTCGGTGGGCTCGGTCTCCGGAGGGCGCGCCGGTTCTGGGTCCGCTTTCCCTGGACGACCTCCTTGCACACCTCCGTGTCCTGGAGATGGAGGATGTGATCCTCCTTCCGGACGAGGGAGGGGCCCTTCAACTCGACAGTGGTCATCGGGTCCACGCACCGGGGGGCGTCCTGCTCCCTGATCCGGCCGGCGGCATCACCATCGTCGCCCCGGGAGGGGCGGAGTTGTCGGGAAACGGTCCCCTTGCGGGGATCATCCTGGCCAGGGGGGACATCCTCCTGGGTGGAGGCGTCACCCTCCAGGGTGCGGCCCGGACCCACGGAGCCCTCCTCCTTCAGGGGGAAAGCGGCTTCCTCGCCGATTCGGCGGCGTCCCACGCCATTCTGGCCCAGACCCTTCTCGCAGCGCCTCTCCCCGTTCCCGGCGGGATGCGTCTCGGACGGCACTGAGCGGGCACCCCGCCCGGGAGACCGTCGGATCAACGGAGGGGGCTCCTTCGAGCCCCTCCGGCGGCCCCCCGTCCAGGACCCTGATCCGGCCACCTTCATCCGGCCCTCGCTGGCACCGCTCCGGCCTTCGGGGGTAGATTCCCTCAACAAATGCGTGAATGCAGCCCGAGGGGCATCCAGGAGCCTCAAGGGGGCTCTGGTTCCGTGTCGCGGAATCCTTGGGGCAGCATCCGGGGGACAGCGTCCTTGGGGTAGCATCCGGGGGGCAGCATCCGGGGCGCAACCGCCGGGCACTCGGCCCCCTGGGACGCGTTGGTCGGGCGAAAAGAGTTCCAGAATCCGGAAATGAGTTCGGATTTCTGTCCACGGAAGGTCGTTATCGGCCCCAACTATTGTTGAATCGGGGCCATAAGTCGCCAGCGGGAGCCCCTCGCCGGAGTGGCACAGTTCTGGCTCCCCATCCTGGCATGAAGATGCTCCATTCTCCTCCGCAGGCTCTTCGGAGCCGGAAAGGCTTCACCCTCCTGGAGCTGGTGATCGTGGTGGTCATCACCTCGGTGCTGGCGGGGGTTGTGGTGAACTCCTTCTCACGGATGGCGGGGCAGCTCAACACCCGATCGGCCCACGACAACTTCCTGAGCCTCCATGCGCAGGCCCGGGCTTTCGCGGTGGAGCGAGGGGTGGAGGTGCGATTCATCATCGATCCGGCTCAGGATCGGGTCCGGATCGAGACAACCCGGGACGGACAGGTGGACATCCTCAACGAGATGGACTTCCGCGAGGCCTTCGCCGTGGACCTCATCCGGGTGACTGGGCAGGGCATCGCGGTGCTCTGCTTCACCCCCCGCGGAGTCGCCAACCTGGGCTGCGCCAACGCCGTCACGACGGAGACCACCATTCGTTTCGATATGGGGACCCGGAGTCGATCCATTCGCCTCCTCCCGCTCGGCCAGGCCCGGACGATCTGATATGAGTATACCAAGTGGACGGGCCGGGCTCTCACTGGTGGAGGTGGTGGTGGCGATGCTCGTCCTCACCGTGGGGCTTCTTGGGCTGGCGGCAGGCACCGGGTGGATGATCGGCTCGGTGGAGAGGGCGCGAATCGAGACGGCACGTTCCGCAGCTCTGCAGACCGCAATTGAGCAAATGAAGGCGACGCCCTTCACCCAGATCACCTCGGGCGAGGTGGACGATGGCCCGTTTACCCTCTCCTGGTCCGAGATCGAAGGCGACAGTCGGTCCCGACTCATGCAGGTGGTGGTGACCGGCCCTGGTGTCGTGAGGGTCTCCGGCGGGCAGCCGCTCATCTCCACGACGGT
This sequence comes from Gemmatimonadales bacterium, assembly GCA_007695225.1. Taxonomy (GTDB): domain Bacteria; phylum Gemmatimonadota; class Gemmatimonadetes; order Longimicrobiales; family Gaopeijiaceae; genus T3Sed10-66. The sequence continues at coordinate 6,347 of REED01000119.1, read as the reverse complement.
GGCCGATACCGTCCAGTACCGGGTGCTTCGACGATGAACGGGCCCAGGCGCGGGCTCCACCGCGGAGAGATCCTGGACCGGCGGGGCTTCACCCTCGTGGAGCTCCTGGTGTCGGTGGTGGTGGCCTCGGTCCTCATGATCTCGATCTTCCAGGTCCTGATCTCCAACCAGCAGGTCTATACCGTCCAGCAGCAGCAGATCCAGGGGCAGCAGACGGTCCGGTTCGGACTCGACCTGATGGTCGCCGAACTGCGGCAGGTCTCTCCCGCGGGGGGAGATCTCCTGGCCATGGAGGCGGATCGGGTAAGCTTCCGGGCCTACCGTGCGGCCGGACTCGGGTGCGATTGGGACGGCACCGATCTGACGGTGGCTCCGCTGGGCCGGGATTTCTCCGCGGGCGAACACGTCTTCCTTTTCGTGGAAGGTGCACCCGAGACGCCTGCAGACGACGTTTGGGCCCAGGGGACCATTGCCTCGATCCAGGACACGGACATCTGTCCGGTGGGGGCTGCCCAGGGGGAGCCGCAACGCCCCGCCCAGGTGGTCCGGTTGCAGAACCTCTCGCCTTCGCCCGCATTGGCGGCCGTCCGGTCGGGGGCCCTCCTCCGGAGCTTCGAAGTGTTCGAGTACGGGACGATGCAGGCCCAGGACGGCCTCACCTACCTGGGACGGACCGAGCTGGATGGAGACGGACAGGCCGTGGACGTTGCCGTACCCATGGTGGGACCAGTCCGGCCCACGGGCGGCGTCGTGTTCGAGTTCCTGGACGGCGCGGGGGCGGCCACGGCGGTTCCCGCCGATGTACGATCCGTCCGGATCACGGTCCAGACCCTTTCCGGAGCCCGGGGCCCGACGGGACAGCAGGTCCAGGATTCCCTCTCGGTGGTGGTCCAGATGCGGAACTGAAGGGATGCATCGGAAGGATTCACCGGCGGAATGGACCGGGGAATGAACCGGGGCACAGGTCCGGAGGAATGGGCGGGGAGGGTGGGGCGGCGGACCGGAAATCAACGCACGAACACGCAGTGGAGGAAGGACCATGAGGAGTCAAGAAAAACCCAGCGATGCGTTCGGGCCGATCCGCCGCCGGCAGGGATTTGCGCTCCCCGCCGCCATCCTGGCGCTGATGGTGGTGGCCGTGCTGATCACGGGCGGGTTCTTCCTGGCCGGCCAGGAAGCCCGCATCGGGCAGTCCACCGAGCGAGCCACCCAGGCCTTCTACCTGGCGGAGTCGGGGCTGAACGAGGTCCTGGCGGGTTGGATCCCGGCCCAAGCCGGCCTCGCCGTCTGGGAGGAGACCTCGGCCTGCGCTGACTGTCAGGTCCAGCAGGGGGACGGCGAATGGGACGTCACCATCACCCGGGTGGATGATCTCCTCTACCTCATCGAGAGCACCGGCCGGATCACCCAGGGCGGACGGCTGGCCGGCGCCAGCCGCACCCTGAGCCAACTCGCCCGCGGGGGGACCCTGGACCTCGCCCAGTCCCAGGCTGCGGTGACGACCCAGGACCAGATGGCCATGAGCGGGAACTCCACCGTGGACGGGCGGGACACCAATGGAGGGGGAAGCGGCTGGTTCATGAACCAGGGAGCCAATAGCTGCCCTCCTGCCTCCGGGGGGCGCCCGGCCCTCCTCGTCAATGAGGACGCCACGGTGAGCCTGGGCGGGAACAGCAAGACCTTTGCGCCGTCGGGGGTGGACCCGGTGGGGCGGGACGACGCCCTCGTCGACGAGCAGATGGAGGTGTTCAGTGCGGAGACCTGGGAGCGCCTAACCTCCCTGGCCGACAAGACCATCACGGCCTCGGGTCCCCACAAGATCGAGCCTTCGCTTTCGGGTGGGGAATGCAATACCGGGGACCCTCTGAACTGGGGGGCGCCCCGGTCCTCGGGACCCGGAATCAACAGCACCGCCGCCGAAGCGTGCAAGGACCACTTTCCCATCATCCACGTAATCGTGCCCGAGGGCCACGACCGATTCCAGATCAACGCCAACTCCTCCGGGCAGGGGATCCTCCTGGTGGAGGGAAACCTCCACCTGAACGGAAATTTCAACTGGGCCGGTCCCATGTACGTGAAGGGGCGCTTCACGAACAACGGGGGCACCGGTATCTTCGGGTCGGTCACCAGCGAAGGGGCGGAGATCGAGTCGAGCAACGACGAACAGTTGATCTCGGGGAATGCCCTCATCACCTATTCGTCATGCGCGCTCTCTAGGGCGATCTCCGGGGCATCGGGGGGCCTTCCCCTGAACCCCATCGCGACGCGGGGCTGGGCGGACCTCTCGGCTGGCTCCTTCTGACCCTGCTTCCCGGGTGGGAGACGGAGTCGTTTTCCGCTTGACAGCGCTCCGTCCGCCAGGATAAGGTACTCCTGGTCAGGCGGGAAAAATTTGTTTCCCCCTCGGATCCGGATATGGGAATGGGCCTTTTCGGGCGATCGAAAAACACCGTCGGACTCGATGTGGGCAGCGGGTTCGTGAAGCTGGTGGAAGTGGACCACTCCGGGGATCAGCCCGAGGTGGTCCGCATCGCCATGCGCGCCCTCCTCCCCGATGCCATCGTGGAAGGGGAGATCATGGATCCGGGCCTGGTGGCGGACACCATCCGTGATCTCTGGGGGGAGAGCGGGATCCGGTCCAGGGACGTGGTTACGGCCGTGGGTGGCCATGACGTCATCGTGAAGAAGATCTCCATGGACCGGATGAAGGAGGCCGACGCCCGGGAAGTCATCCGTTGGGAGGCTGAGCAGCACGTTCCCTTCGACATCAAGAGTGTCGTACTGGATTTCCAGATCCTGGACCCGGATGAGGATGGCCTCCAGATGGAAGTCCTGCTGGTGGCCGCCAAGAGGGAGTTGGTGGACAACACCGTCTCCCTGATGCAGGAGGCCACGCTCTCTCCGGTCCTCATCGACGTGGACGCCTTCGCCCTCCACAATGCCCTCGAGCGCAACCACCCGGAAGCCATGACGGGCGTGGTGGCGTTGGTGAACGTCGGACACGAGATGACGAGCGTGAACATCATGGAGGACGGAGTCCCCACCCTGACGCGGGACATCCCCTTCGGTACGCGGCGGATCCGGGAGGACCTTCAGCGGGAGCAGGGACTGACGGCGGAAGGTGCGGAGGCGGTCCTGCAGGGGCGGGAGAATCACCCCCAGTTCCTGCGGTACGTGCAGGCCGGGGCGGACGAGGTGGCCATGGGGGTCGAGCGTGCGGCCGCCTTTCTGATGGCGCAACAGATGGGAGAGAGCTTGGGGTCGGTCTACCTGAGTGGCGGAGCGGCCCGAATCCGGGGGCTCCCGGAGGCCCTGGCCGAGCGCCTCTCCGCGGAGGTACGCCTGGTGAACCCCTTCCAGCGGATCCCGGTGGCGCCGGACGCCTTCCAGTCGCCGGACCTGGAGGAGGCGGGGGTCATGCTCCTCCTCCCCCTCGGTCTTGCGCTGAGGAAACCATGATCGGGTACGGTGATCTGCGCGGCACCCGACGCCTGGAGACGAGCTGGTGATCGAAGTCAACCTCCTTCCTGGCAAAGGGAAGCGGAAAGCGCCCCGCCGCGGGGTCTCCGCCCCTAGGCTTCCCGCGATTCCAGGGTTTCCCAGGGATCGATGGGCGTTGACGGCCGGTGCCCTCTGTCTGATGTCCCTGGGGCTCATCGCGTTCCTCTTCTTCAGGGTGGCTGGAGAGGCAGAGGAGCTGGAAGTCGCCATCGAGGTCGCGCAGCGGGACTCCATCCGGTTCGCGGAGGTGATTGCCCGTTCGGAGCGGCTCCTGGCGCAGCGGGATTCCATCGCCCAGCGGGTGGCTGTGCTCCAGGAGATCGACGAAACCCGCTACACCTGGTCCCACATCATGGACGAAGTGGGCCGGGCGGTTCCGGATTTCACCTGGATCACCCGTCTGCAGCAGGTGGTGTCCGGGACGCATCCCACGTTCCAGCTCGAGGGCCGTTCCGCTACCTACTTCGCTCTCACCAGCTTCATGGAGTCCCTGGAGGCCTCGCCCTTCCTCCGTGAGGTGCGGCTCATCCAGGTGGACGCGGTGCTGCTCACGGTATCCCCGGGGGTCCAGCGCCGGATCTACAGTTTCCTTCTGGAAGCGCGATACCAGGACCCTCCTCCGGGCATCGTGGACCGGGTCCCGCTCTTCGGGCCCTCGGTGGCCATTCCAGGCGCGGAGAGGTGGGAATCCCAGGACGACGTCGTCGGCCCGGGCTCCGGGGGTTCGTCCGGGCCTGCAGCGGACCAGGAGGATCACTGACCATGGCGCTCCTGCCCACGGAACGACCCAGACAAGCCGCCCTCCTGGTGGGGATCCTGGCGATCGCCGCCGGCTACGCCTTCTTCGAGTACTGGTACGCGCCTCGTGCGGAAGTGATTAGCGCCATGGAAGTCCGGCTCCAGACCCTCGATGACTCGAACCGACGGGCCCAGGTGCTGTCGGCACGGGGCGTCTCGGACCTGGAGGAACGGCTTGCCGTCTATGAGCGACACCTGGGACGGCTGGAGGAGCTCATCCCGGCCACCGGGGAGGTCCCCACCCTCCTTCGTACCATCTCGTCGGAGGCGCTCCGCACGGGGGTCGAGTTGGGCGGCCTTCGCCCCGAGCCTCCCATGGAGGGGGAATTCTACACCCGGGATTCCTATGAGATGGACGTGATCGGTGAGTATCACGACGTGGGACGTTTCCTCGCCATCGTCGCCTCCCTTCCCCGGATCATGACTCCCCGGGACCTGGAGATGGAGCCCTTCACGGGCCAATCGGGTCAGGAGATGACGTCTCCGGTCCGGGCCCGTTTCCGGCTGGAGACCTATCTTTCCCCCCGGACGCCGGACCCACTCGCCGACGGCTCGCTTGACTCGGCAGGGAATCGATGATCTCCGGCACCGTGGTGTCCTGGCGACCGGTCCGATTCCTGGCCTGGACCACGGCGGCGACGGCCGCGGGATTCCTGTTACTACTGATGACGGCATCTGACGCCGAAGCCCAGCAGCCCCCACCCGGAGGCGCGGGCGCCCGGACCGACACCGTGGAGCTCATCTTCGAGCGGGAGGTGTTCGAGTATCCCACCTTCCAGCGGCGGAACCCCTTCCGTCCCCTCACCGGGGACGACGCGGGGCCCCGCTTCGAGGGATTGGTCCTGCTGGGGGTGATCCTCTCCACGGACGGCGTAGGATCGGTGGCTCTGTTGGGACCCCGGGGTGCGGCGGCGGGATCTCGGAACTGGCGGGTCAGGGAAGGGGATGTCCTGGGGAACATGCGGGTGCTGGCCATCCGGCAGCGGGAGATCGTGGTGGAGGTGGACGAATTCGGAGTGAGGGAGTCCCGGGTCCTGGAGTTGCGGCGCACCGCGCCCGAGGCCCAGGGTGAGCAGGACGATCCCGCAGGGATGGAGCAACCGGAAGAGGATACGCCCGCACCGCCTCCGGGCGGCGGCGGGGGCGGCGGAGCGGCCCCGGACACGATCGGGGCCTCCGACGGGAACGGGTGGAACGGAGGTTCGGCATGACCCCACATATGGTGTTCTGGACCTCGCTGCTGGTGGGCGTGGGTCTCTCCGGGATCTCGCCAGCGTCTCCAGAGGTCATGGACCCGGGGTCAGGCCCCACGGTGGGGCCCGCCCCCGCGGCGGTGGCAGCGGTCGCAGCGTTCGAGGGGGCGGCGCCGGCAGCGGAGGTGGCGGCTCGTTCCGGCTTCCTCACGGGACTCGAGATCATACCGGCTGGAGACCGGACGGAGGTGGTCCTGGGGCTCGAGGGTGAGGTGGAGACCCGGGACTTCACCATGGAGGGTCCGGACCGGATCGTGGTGGACCTCCTGGGCGCCCGCTCGGAGTTAGCCGCTGAGGCATTTCGCGCCCTGGACCGGGGAGGAATCCGGGAGATCCGGGCTACCCATGTGGGCGAGGACGTGGTCCGCGTGACGCTGGAGATGGAGGCACTGGTGGGGTACGCCGTCCTTTCCGGTCCGGGTTACGTGCGGATCTCCCTGGAGAATCTCTGGGACCGGTTCGAGCCCTGGCGGGCCGAAGCTTCCGCGCCTGCCCCCAATTTCGGCCCTGGGAACGGGAATGCGGGGGCGGTGGCGGCCGCAGGCGACCCCGTGGGTCGTTCCCGGGCGCCTTCCTGGGCGGGGGTTCGTTCCGATGACCTTTCCCGTCGGATCACCGTCTCCTTCTCCGAGACGCCCCTTCGAGAGGTCCTCTTCACCTTCTCCGAGTTCTCCGGTCGCTCCATCATTCCCGGAGCGGGCATCACCGGGAACGTGAGCGCAGAGATCCGGGACCAGCCGTGGGACATCGCCCTCCAGGCCATCCTGGAGTCCCAGGGGCTCGCCGCCGAGGAGG
>REED01000180.1 GCA_007695225.1 Gemmatimonadales bacterium | reverse complement strand
CCCATTGCCTCCCAGCAGCCGCCGGGCTTCCCGGGCCACCTCGCAGGCCATGTCCACGTTGGCCCGCTTCGCCAGGGAGACCTGCTGCGGCGTGGCCTTCCCCTCATCCTTGAGGCGACCCAACTGGAGGACCAGGAGCTGCGCCTGGGTAATGGAGGTGAGCATGTCGGCCAGGCGAACTTGCTGGATCTGTTTTCCGCCGATGGGTCCGTCGAACATCACCCGCTCCTTCGAATACTGGAGCGCCTCGTCGAAGCAGGCCATGGCTGAACCCAGTGCGCCCCACGCGATCCCGTAACGGGCCTGGGTGAGGCACATGAGGGGGCTCTTGAGCCCACCGGACTCCGGCATCAGGGCGTCATCCCCCACCTCAACATCCTCCATATGGAGTTCGCTGGTGTCCGAGGCCAGGAGGGAGAGCTTCCCCTTCTGGTCTGTGGCGGTGAAGCCTGGGGTGTCCGTTTCCACCACGAATCCCCGAATGCCCTTCGTGTCCCCCAGCTCCCCCGTCTGGGCCCAGATCACCGCCACGTCGGCCATGGACCCGTTGGTGATCCACATCTTGGTGCCGTTCAGGACCCATCCCCCGTCCGTCTTACGGGCGGTGGTGATCATCCCGCCGGGATTGGAGCCAAAGTCGGGCTCGGTGAGGCCGAAGCAGCCGATGGCCTCACCGGACTGGAGCTTCGGGAGCCACTGCTGCCGATGGTCCTCGCTGCCGAAGGCGTAGATCGGGTACATGACCAGAGCCCCCTGGACGGAGGCGAAGGATCGGATCCCCGAGTCGCCCCGCTCCAGTTCCTGCATGATGAGCCCGTAGGCCACGTTGTTCAGGCCGGCGCACCCGTACTTCTCCGGAAGGTTCGCCCCCAGCATCCCGAGTTGGGCCAGGTCCGGGATGATTTCCTCCGGAAAGCGGCGTCCGATGTACGCCTCATCAATGATGGGGAGGAGGCGCTCATCGACCCATTCCCGGACCATGTCCCGGATCATGCGCTCCTCCTCGCTCAGGAGCCCGTCCACGTCGTAGAAGTCAATGCCCTGGAATTTCCCGGCCATGGGTCCTCTTCTCCCTTTCAGATCGGGTGCCGGAGGTCGGCACGCGGTGATGGCCTCCCCCGGAGCGGGGGAGCGCGATGACTTACGGCAGGTGCTCGTCCACCCAGGCCTGCGTCACGGGATGCAGAGGGATGGGGGCGGACCGGAGGGCCTCCATGTCGATCTGGTTGGCGATGGGGGTCACTCGGATGAGGCGGTCACGCTCCTCGGTCACGATCTGGAGGATATTACGGACCACGTCGTCGGGGAGGTCCTCCCTGGCCAGCAGCCAGTTCCACTCGGCGATGGTGTGAATGTCTTCCTCCACGCCCCGGTAGGCTCCGGCGGGGATCACACTACGGAAGAAGTAGGAGTGTTCGCTGGTGAGCCGCTCCATCCAGGGGGAGGTGATGGGGAGGAGGCGGCCATCACCGGTTTCCATCACCTCCATGACGGCGGCGGCGGGATATCCCACCGAGATGATGGCCGCGTCGACGGACCCGTCCCTCAGGGCCCCGGCGGATTCGCTGAAGGTGAGGTAGCGGACCCGGATGTCGTCGTATCCCAGGCCGTAGGCATCCAGGACCATCCGGGAAACCGGCTCGGTTCCGGCGCCGGCAGCCCCAACCGAGACCCGGAGCCCCTCGAAATCCTCCACGGAACCGGCGGTGGATCCCCTCGGGACCAGGATGTTCACCACGTTGGGATAGAGGGGGGCCAGGACCCTGAGGTCCGTGAAGGGCTGGGTGCCCTCATCCACGCCGTGGTATGCCTGGTAGGCGGTGCTCCCAAGGGACATGGCGATGTCCATCTCCCCACGCTGCAGGAGGCGGACGTTCCCCAGGGCGCCCCCCGTCACCTCGGCGGTGAATTGCCGCCCCTCCTCGTCCATGGCGGACAAACGGCTGGCAATGGTCCCTCCCAGGGGATAGTAGATCCCGCCGGTGCCGGCGGTACCGATGCTCATGTAGCTCCGGCCCTCCATGTCGCACCCAGTCGCAGCGAAAGCGAATCCGACGGCAGCCAGCGCCATGAGCCCGAGGCCAAACCGATTCTTGAGCATGCTCACTCCTTGAGTTCAGTCCTTCCGTGTTCCGGGCGGCGGCACTCCACCTTTCCCCGGCCCTTCCCCTTCCGTGCTCCCTTCCTGCAAACGGGGACCCTCTCGTGGTTCCGCGTTACGGTCAGGGGAAACATCGCAGGATGGAGAGGGCGCACAAAGGTCGGGCCCCCGCCCCGGGTCGGCCCAGCGCGTTCGCTGGGACCCTCCGGCGAGGACCCTGAACCTCTTCGGTCACGTTTTCCGTGAAGCCTTCATGGTGCGTGTCTGTGAGACCCCCGTCAAGGGACACCCCAGTTCCGGAGTCCGGCGCAAGAACATGCAGGGTGATCCGAGGAGGATGCATGTTCGGACCAGCCGGCTACAAGAGGACGTCGGGCTCCGCGGCCAGTCCCTGGATCCCCGCCAGGATTCGCTCCTCGTCCAGGAGGACCAGGTTCGCTGCGGGACCGAGGGGGATGAAGCTGTCCTCCGACGTGACGGTGCTCACGGGTCCGCGGAAGCCCGATTGTACCAGGCGGGAGAGGACCTCGTCCGCCACCCCGCCTCCGGTGCGACGACACTCGTCGGCGACCAGGACGCGGCCGCAGGCATGAGCGTTCCTGAGGATAGCCTCGTGGGGAAGGGGGTTCAGCCAACGAAGGTCCAGAACCCGGGCCCGCACCCCCCAGGCTTCCTCTGCCCTGCGCGCGGCCCTAAGGGCCATGCGCAGGCCATTGGAATAGGTCACAATCAGGAGGTCCGAGGCATCGGGGTGGTAGATCCCCACCTCCCCTGGTAGGAGGGTCTCATCGGGCGAGGGGTAGTCGGTGAGCCACCCCTCGTCCCCCTCCAAGTGGAGATCCCGCTCGTGGTAGAGGGCGATGGGCTCCAGGAAACAGACCACGCTCCCCGTGGCCTCTGCAACGGCCAGGGCGCCACGGAGCATCCTGGCGGCATCGTCTCCCCGTGCCGGAGCGGCCAGCACCATCCCCGGGATGTCCCGGAGGGCACCCAAGGAGTTGTCGTTGTGGAAGTGGCCGCCGAACCCCTTCTGATAGGCCAGGGATCCCACCCGGACCACCATGGGGTTCCTGAACTGTCCGGAGGAGAAGAAGGTGAGGGAGGCGGCCTCGCCCCGGAGCTGGTCCAGGGCGTTGTGGATGTACGCCAGGTACTGGATCTCGGGGATGGGCAGAAAGCCCCGCAGGGCGGCGCCCTGGGCGATCCCCAGGATCATGGTCTCGTCCAGGAGGCTGTCGAAGACTCGATCCTTCCCGAATCTCTTCTGAAGGCCCGCCGTGACGTGATAGACTCCCCCCTTCCGCCCCACGTCCTCGCCGAAAACGAGGGTGTGGGGGCGGCGGAGGAGTTCGTCATGGAGTGCCGCGTTGATGTGGGCCGCTACGGTGCGGCGGACGGGCGCCTCCTGCTCCTCTGGCAGGGTGCCGTCGAAGTGGGATCTCCGCTGCTCTTGGCTGGCTGCCGGGGGGAGGGTGGACTCCAGCAGACCCCAGTCGGGAGGACGGAGCGGGGTCATGACCTCCTCCCGGGTCTCCAAGCGGGGACGGGAGGCGGCGTGCTCTCCCGCTTCGACCACCTCCTCTCGGATCCGGCTCAGGATTCCCACGAGTTGCCCGGGTGTGGCTGCACCCGTTTCGACGAGCCGCCGGGCGTTCCGGAGAAGGGGGTCCCGTTCCTCGTCGGCCCGGATCTCGTTCAGGGACCGATACCCCAGTTCCACGTCGCTCCCGGCGTGTCCCCACAGGCGCACAGTCCGGAGGTGTAGGAAGACGGGCTGGCGGGCCGAGCGGCAGACGTCAATCGCCTGGCCAACGGTGTCCCACACCTCGTCCAACTCCCCATCAGCAAGGAAGTAGCGGAGTCGGGATTGCTCCCCGAAGGTCTCCTCGATCCACCTCCGGGGGGTGGGAACGGAAATCCCGATCTGGTTGTCCTCGCAGAGAAAGAGGATAGGAACCGGGCTCCCCAGGCGTTGGGACCACCGGGCAGCGTTCACGGCGGTGAGGGCCGAGGCATGGTTCGCCGAGGCGTCCCCGAAGGAACAGCATACGATGGCGTCCCTGGGAAGATCCCCCGGGACCCCGAGGCGACGGGCCCGCTCAATGGCAAAGGCCAAGCCCACTGCCTTGGGGAGCTGGGACGCGATGGTACTGGTCTGGGGGATCACTTGGAGGGGGCGGCTCCCCCAGACCTTGTGGCGTCCCCTGCTGATGGGGTCCTCCCGGGATGCCACGACCCCCAGGAGGGTGTCCAGGGCCGGATCCACTGAGGGGTCCTTCCGGGCCCGGGCCATCATGAGTCCCCCGGATCGGTAGTGCAGGAGGCAGGGGTCGGTGAGCCGAAGAAGACTTCCAACCACCGCGTTCTGTTCGTGGCCCGCGCTGGAGATGGTGTAGAAGCTCCGGTTGTCCTGCCGGAGTTCCCGGGAGACCACGTCGATCTCCCGGGACCGGGCTTGGTCCTCGAAAAGGGCCACCGCCTCGCCCGCCGTCAGTCCCGATTGATGGGAGAGGTGGGCCTCAGGGGCCAAGAGGGAAGTCGGGGGCTTGGCGGTCCGGAGGTACTCTTGCAGGCGCTCGCGGACGGCATGGATCCGTTCGTTCATGGAATGGAACCCTCGGTCAGGGGGAGGCGCCTAACAGTTGGGATTCCCCGTCCGAGGTCCCAGCCGGCTCCGGCGTTACTGTTCCCCGGGGCTTCCGGTAGAAGACGAACAGAATGACCACGAGGCCGAGGACGTCGGAGGGGAACCCCGGGTAGAGCATGATGAAGGCGGAGGTGGCCAGGAGGATCCGCTCCCACCAGGGGAGTTCCCGTGTGAAGTAACCCATGGCCCCACCGGCCAGGGCGGTGACCCCGATGATTCCTGTGATCACGGCCAGGGTGATCTCCAGAAACGTCCCGTCCAGGAGGAGGGGTGGCCCGTACACGAACATGAAGGGGACCACAAAGCCCGCAGAGGCCAGTAGCATGGCCGTCACCGCGGTACGCATGGGCTCAGCCCCTGCCACCCCCGAGGCGGCAAAGGCGGCCAGGGCCACCGGCGGGGTGACGTTGGACATGCACCCGAAGTAGAAGACGAAGAGGTGGGCGGCAAGGAGGGGCACACCCAGGTCGGTGAGGGCTGGCGCGGCCAGGGCCGCCAGGACCACGTAGGCCGCCGTGGTGGGGAGACCCATCCCCAGGATGATGGAGCCCATCGCAGTGAGAAGGAGTGCCAGGGGGAGGTACCCCATGGAGAGGGTCACGATGAGATCGGACATCCGGAGTCCGATCCCTGTTAGCGACGCTACTCCTACGACCACCCCCGCCGTGGCGCAGGCCGCCGCCACCTGCACGGTGCTGGATGCACCGCGGATGAGGGCGTCCTTCCCTTGGGTCAGCGTCATCCGGGTCTTTGGGGTGAGGAAGGTAGCCAGCACCCCTGCCACCACTCCCCAGAAGGCGGCCCGCATGGGGGACCGGCCCATGGCCAGGAAGACGACGATGACCACGATGGGGAGCAGGAGGTGGATCCGTGGGAGCACCGGCCCCGAGTCCGCCACCGCCCCCCGGGCATCCAGGTTCATCTTGGCGGCCCGGAACTGGATGGCCATCACCAGCGCCACGTAATAGAGGAGTGCCGGCACAATCGCGGATACGGCCACCGTGAGATAGGGGATATTTGTCCAGGTGGCCAAGATGAAGGCCCCGGCTCCCATGACCGGAGGCATGAGCTGGCCGGCGGTGCTGGCGGCGGACTCGATCCCTGCGGCGAAGTGAGGCTTGAAGCCCGCTCGTCGCATCATGGGTATGGTGAGGGTCCCCGTGGTCACCACGTTGGCCACAGCGCTCCCCGATAGGGAGCCCATGAAGGCGCTGGCCACGCTGGCCGTGATGGCGGGGCCCCCTCGGAGCCTGCCCGCCACCCGGGCGGCCAGCCCGATGAAGAGGAGTCCTCCTCCCGCCACTTCCAGGATTGTTCCGAAGAGGACGAAGAGGTATACGAAGTCCGCAGAGACTCCGAGGGGGATCCCCCAGATCCCGTCCATGGAAAGGTAAAGGTGCTCCACGATGCGGGCGGGGGAGTACCCCCGGTGTGCCAGGATACCTGGCAGGAAGGGCCCGACAATCGCGTAGGCCAGAGCGGCAATGGCGATGACGATGAGGCCCCAGCCCGTGGTCCGGCGGGTTAGCTCCAAGAGGGTGATGATGGCCACAACCCCTGCCGCCAGATCCAATGACGACGGGGGTCCGATCTGCTGCACCAGAGCTTCATGGCGTAGGGCCAGATGGAAGCAGGCCCAGGTCATCCCCGCAGCCATGAGGACGGAGACGGCTCGCTCCCACCCCTTTTGGTCGTCCCAGTACTTCCCCACTCCGGCCATCACACCCACCCCGAGGAAGCCAAGGATGGCCATCAGGGCCAAGTGGACCGGGCGCTGCACCAGGGCGGTGAATGGCTCCACTCCGGCCGTGTACATGTGGAACGCTGCAGCCAGAATGGCAATGCTGACGATCAGGTACCGGACGGCCACAGGGGTCCACCTCCTCCGCGTAGCCCCCACCGGGGACTGGGGAATCGGGATGTGCGGTTCAACGAGCAGCGGGCCCGAAGGAAACCTCGTTCCTTCCGGTTCCACTCTGGACAACCTTCCTCTCTTCGGGGCCCCCTTCAAACTGAGTCCCCGACAACCGTCCCAAAACCAACACCGCCGAAGTCGGCGATGAACCTGTGATCCTAGATGGCATGTGAGATGAAGAAGGCAGGCAAAAGTAGTGACACCCTCCGCTCCGTCAAGGAGGGAGGGAGAACTGAAAGCGATCACGGAACGATTTCAGTGGGCCCGCTCCTCATGAGAAAAAATTACTTTGACAGCAAGTAACGGCAGGATTACGATGCCCTCACGCAAGGCCGGTAAGCGCCAGAAGTCTAAGGGGAGACTCCCAATTTGGGATTTGGCTCTCAGCACTCCACCCCGCGGGTGGACCCCCTATCAACCCCCAGGAGATCAAGCCATGGAATCCACCTTAATTCGAACCCTGAGCGCTGGAGGGGTGGCGCTTCTTGCGCTCCTCGCCGTGGGAACAGCCCCGGCGGAGGCACAGGCCGGGGGGACCATCACCGGCCTCGTGACGAACCGGGCCACCAACCAGCCTGTCCAGTCGGCGCAAATCTTCGTTGCGGGGACCCAGCGGGGTGCACTCACCAATCAGCAGGGGCGTTACATCCTTCCCAATGTTCCGGCCGGAGAGTACGAGGTCCGGGCGACCCTCCTCGGCTTCTCTCAGGGGAGTGCCAGGGTGACGGTAGCGGACGGACAGACGGTCCAGCTCGACTTCCAGCTATCAGAGTCGGCGGTGGCCCTGGGTGCGGTGATCGTGACTGCCGTGGGGACGGAGCAGCGAACCAGGGAGATCGGGAACGCCGTGAGCAACATCAATGTGGCGGACCTCCCCCAGGCCTCCGTTTCCACCCTCACCAACGTCCTCCAGGCAAGAGCGCCGGGGGTCATGGTGGCCCCGGCCAGCGGCTCCACCGGGACGGCCTCCCGGATTCGGATCCGGGGATCCAACAGCGTATCCCTCTCCAACGAGCCCCTGGTCATCGTGGACGGGGTCCGGGTGAGCAGCGTTGGGGGGCTCTCCTCGGGGGTTGGCGTCGGTGGGCAGAGCCCGTCCCGCCTGGACGACATCACCCCCGACCAGATCGAGAGCATCGAGGTGCTGAAGGGTCCGGCCGCCGCTGCCCTCTACGGCACGGCCGCAGCCAATGGGGTCATCCAGATCACCACAAAGCGGGGACGGGCAGGGGATGCCCGGTGGTCGGCCTTCACCGAGCAGGGGACCTGGAAGGACTCGTATGACTACCCTGGGGCCTTCCGGTCCGAGCCGGGTCGGAGCGGGAGCGGCCTGGGGGGAAGCTGCGTTACCTACGACATCGCCATGGGGAACTGCCGGGATGCCTCCGGGAACGTCCTGACCCAGATCCCCGGGGTCAAGTCCTACAACCCCCTCATGGATCCCCGCACCCGCCCCTTTGAGACCGCCCGCCGTCAGCAGTACGGCCTGAGCGTCGCCGGGGGGAGCGAGGCCATGACCTACTATGTCATGGGGGATATCACCGACGAGAAGGGAGTGCTTCCCACCAACGGGCTGGAGCGATACAGCACGAGGGTGAACCTGAACCTCTACCCGACGGAGAAGCTCGACTTCGCCATCCGCACCGGCTACACCGCCAGCAGCCTCCAGATGCCCGGCGAGGGTAACAACACCACATTCGGGCTCTGGATCAACGCCCTCCTGGGGACCGGGGACTTCGATGTGAACCGGGGCTTCTGGACGGTGAACGACCAGCAGATGTTCGCCTTTGAGGCGTGGCAGGACGTGAACCGGTTCACCACCAGCGTCACCGGGAACTACCGCCTCCTCCCCTGGCTCCGCATGACGGCCACCGGTGGGGTGGATGACGTCTCCCGTCATGACCACACCTACCTCCCCCCCAACGTCATCACGAACAACGCCAACAACCGGGAGGGGACTCGCCGCTCGAACCGCGTGGCTGAGCGGAACCTGACGGGGACGCTCAACACAACGGCGAACTACGACCTCACCAGCGCCATCACCTCCACCACTTCGGTTGGGGGACAGTACAACCAGGAACTGTACCGGGACACCCGGGCCTACGGCCAGGGGATGGCCCCTGGGACGAGGTCCCTGGCCGGGGCCTCCCGCCTATTTTCC
>REED01000170.1 GCA_007695225.1 Gemmatimonadales bacterium | reverse complement strand
CCTCCCGGACCAGCGCCAGGGGGTGGCGACCCGTGGAGAAGCGGAGCATCCGGTAGTCCGCCACGATCCGGTCTCCCTCCTCCACTTCCGGGAAGGGCCGGCCGGCGTCGGGGTCGGAGAGCTCCAGGGGAAGCTGGGGATCATCGGCCCGCCCTTCCGCCCGGGTTCGTTCTTCCTCGGGGCCAAGCCAGAGGCCGGCCTGCCATAGGAGCTCCCGCCGGGTGAGACCCAATCCGTCCATCCCTCCCACCCAGATCACGTTCTCCACTGCGGGGCGACGGAGCGCCGCCGGGGTCCGCCGGAGGAAATCCACCAGGCTCCGGAAGGGCCCTCCGGCGTCTCGCTCCACCACCACTCGCTCGGCCATGGCCTCGCCCCAGCCCCGGATGAACCCCAGGCCGACACGGAGCCCATGCTCCTCCTCCGCGGTGCACCGCACCTCGCTCCGATTCACGTCGGGGGGGAGGATCCGGATCCCGTTCCGTCTGGCGTCCCGTCCCAGCACGTCCAGGGAATAGAAGCCCATGGGCTGGTTGTTGAAGAGGGCCACGTAGAACTCCACCGGGAAGTGGTGCCGGAGCCAGGCGGACTGGTAGGCCAGGAGGGCGAAGGCGGCGGAGTGGGACTTGGGGAACCCGAACTGGGAAAAGCCCACCACCTGCCGGAAGACCTCCTTCGACGTTTCATCTGAAACGCCCCGGGCCCGGGCGCCCTCCCGGAAGGCCTCCCAGTGGGACCGCATGGCCTCGTTGGAGCGCTTCCGGGACATGGCCCGGCGTAGCGACTCGGCCTGGCCGTCGGTGAACCCCGCCAGGTCCCGGCAGACCTGGAGGACCTGGTCCTGGTAGATGATCACCCCCAGGGTCTCCTTCAGCGCCTCCTCCAGAAGGGGGTGGGAGTAGGGGATCTCGTAGGCACGCCCCGCCGCCCGGGCCTCTCGCTGGGCCTCCCGGCGCCGGACGTAGGGGTTCACCGCCCCCCCCACGATGGGCCCGGGGCGGACGATGGCCACCTGCACCGAGAGCTCGGGGAGGGAGCGGGGAAGGGTGCGGCGGAGCATCTGGATCTGGGCCCGACTCTCCACCTGGAAGATCCCCACCGTGTCCCCGGCGCAGATCCGGTCATAGACCGTCTCGTCCTGGAGATCGATGCGGGAGAGGTCGGGGGGAGTCCCCTGCCGCTCCGCGATGAGGTCCACCGCCTCCTCCACCAGGGAGAGCATACCCAGGGCCAGGAAGTCGATCTTGATGAAGCGGGCGTCATCGCAGGAGTCCTTGTCCCACTGGCAGAGGAACCGTCCCTCCATGGCGGCGGGTTCGATGGGTACGATCTCCACCAGGGGGCGGCTGGAGATGATCATCCCCCCCACGTGCTGGGAGATGTGGCGGGGAAGCCCGGCGATCTCCTCCACTCGGTCCAGGAAGTGCTGCCAGGCGGGGGACTCCACCTTTCCGGCGAACTCGGGCATGGCGTCCATGTCCTCCCGGAGCCCCCCGGCGGATCGGTGGTCCGCCAGCTTCGCCACCTTCTCCAGGTCGCCGGCCGGGAGCTCCATGGCCCGCCCCACCTCCCGGACCGCGGAGCGGAGCCGGTACGTGGGAAAGATGGCCACGAGACCGGTGTGTTCGTGGCCGTACTTCTCATACACCTCGAGGATCAGCGCCTCCCGGATCTCCCGGGGGAAGTCTAGGTCGATGTCGGGGACCGAACCCATGGCGTCGTTCAGGAAGCGTCCCAGGAAGAGGTTCGCCTCCACGGGGTCCACGTGGGAGAGGCCGATGAGGTGGCAGATGATGGAGGACACCGATGATCCCCGCCCCCGGCCCGGGGGAAGGCCAGCGAGCGCGCGGGGGGCGCCCCCCCGGACCCGGACCGCCACCTCCTTCGCCAGCTCCATGATGTCCCGGTAGACGAGGAAGAACCCCCCGAGGCCGTGCCGGTCTACCAGACGGAGCTCCTCCCGGAGGCGCGCCTCCGCCTCGGCGCGACGGGCCCGGGCCTGGGCGCGGGTCCAGCTCCGGGTGCCCGGGCGGTGGTCGCCGGAAGGATCACCCGCCCCACGACCCTCGGGGCCGGGACCGTCCACCGGATAGCGGGCCTCCAGGGCCGCCCAGGTCACCTCGGACAGCACCTGCATGGCACTCCCCCGGTGGCTCTCCTCGAAATCGGGGAAGCTGTAGCCCAGGTCGGCGGTAAGGTCGAAGGCATGGCATCGCTCGGCGATGCGGAGGGTGTTGGCCACGGCATCCTTCCGGGAGGCGAAGCGGGCCGCCATCTGGGCGGGGCTCGCCAGGTGGAAGCAGCCGTTGGGTCGGCGCACCCGATGGGAAGCATCCAGTGTCGTGCGGTGACGGATGGCTACCAGAACATCCTGGAGGCGGGCGCGGCGGGGGTGGTGGTAGTGGACGTTTCCGGTGGCCACCACCGGGAGGCCCAGGTGGTCGGCGAGGCGGGCCAGGTCCCGGTTGCGGCGGGCATCGCCCCGGATCTGGTTGTCCTGGAGTTCGACGAAGAGGTGGTGCGGACCGAAGGTGTCCAGGAGGCGGCGGACGAAGGCCTCTCCTGTGGCCGCGGCGTCGGCCAGGGCATGGGCCAGGGGGCTCCGGCGGCACCCCGTGAGGAGGATGAGTCCTTCGGGGCGGGACAGGAGGGCGTCCAGGGGAAGGGAAGGGTTCCCGCGAAGGGGGGAGTCATGGCCATGCGCCGGGGGGAGGCGGTGGGCCTCGGTGACCAGGCGACAGAGGTTCGCGTAGCCGGTCGGTGTCTCGGCTAGAAGGGTCAGGTGGAAGAACCCTGGAGGTTCATCGGGGCGGGAGGAGGCGGCGACCGGGGGCCGGTCCGACCTCTCCGATGCCGGCCTTCCGAGCCCATGCCCCTCCCCGGGCAGGCCGCAGGCGTGCACGGTGAGCTCGACCCCGGTGATGGGATGGATCCCCGCCTCCTTGGCCGCACGAGCGAACTCCATGCTCCCGTAGAGACCATCGTGGTCCGTGAGGGCCAGGGCCGGATAGCCCAGTTCGGCGGCGCGGAGGACCAGCTCCTCGGGGTGGGAGGCGCCGTCCAGGAAGGAGTAGCCGGAGTGGGCATGGAGTTCAATGTACATGGATACCGAAGATAAACCGAATACAGGGGCGGAGGCCAGGCCGGGATCATGCTCTCTCCGCGGTGGGAGCCTAGGCATTCCGGACCATGCGCATTCCATGGCATGGCTGGAAGGCCTTCCATGGCTGAATGGCCACGCCGAGCCAGCGGGCACATTGGCTTTACCACCTGTTCTTGCCATTCGGTGGGATGGGGTGAAGTTTGCTCACATGACCCGGTCCGGTCCCCATGACCTTCGCCCTCGCATCCCAGGAAGCGCTTCACATGTCTTGGAACCATCCCTTTGCTTCAGTCCCGGCCCTGTGCGCCCTTCTTCTGGCCCCGGCCCTGAACGACGCACACGGGGCCACGGCCCAGCAGGATGTCCGGATGAACCGCTCCGTCGAGACCCTCGAGGCGGGGCACCCGGTCTTCGGCCTCTTCACAGCCAATCTGTCGCTCCAGAATGCCCGGGCGCTGGCCACCTCCCAGCTCGACTTCCTCTTCATCGACATGGAGCACTCTCCCTTCGACATGCAGGCGCTCCAGACCTTCCTCCTGGGGATGCAGGACGTCCGGACGGTGGCGCAGAAGGGCAACCCTCAGATGGACGTGACCCCCATCGTCCGCGTCCCCATGAACGGTCGCGAGCCCATGCAGTGGGCCATCAAGCAGGTCCTGGACATGGGAGCGTTCGGGATCATGGTCCCCTTTGTGGACACCGGGGAGGAGGCGCTGGCGGTGATCCAGGCCATCCGGTATCCGCAGCCGCGCGGGTCCCAGATCATGGAACCCCTGGGGCAGCGCGGTTCCTCCCCCAGCATTGCCTCCTGGTTCTGGGGGGTACCCGACTACCGGGACCGAGCGGACACCTGGCCCCTGAATCCCCGGGGTGACCTCCTGGCGGTCCTCCAGATCGAGAGTCCCCTGGGAGTGGAGAACATTGATGAGATCATCACGGTACCCGGGGTGGGAGCCATCTTCATCGGACCGGCGGACCTCTCCCTCCAGTATGGCCTCCCAGGGAACCACCCCGAGGTCGTGGCCGCCATCGACCGGGTCCTCCAGGCCTGTCTCCAGCACAATGTGCCCTGTGGCATCACCACCAGCGCCGCCAACGTGGAGGCCCGCCTCGAAGAAGGCTTCCGCTTCGTGACGGTGGGGTACTGGGGGGATGCCGGGATCTCCGACGGTACGAGCAACGCCCTGGGTATCGCCCGCCGCGCCTCCGGCCGGGATGGGGGCGAGGAGCGGTAGGAGATCCGGCAGGAGGGGCACTGGCACCCTGGCCCAGTGCCCCTCCTGCCGATCACTGGAGCGTCTCCGTGAGCCCAGCCGTCTCAACAGCCTGCTAGGAGAGGAGGGCACTGAACTGACCGGCGGCCCGAGCCACTTCCACGATGGAGTTCTGGGTTGGGGGAGCCGCGCTACGCGGCGCGTCGGCTGGAGGGCCTTCCTCGGCCTCTCCACACGCTGCGGCAAGGACAAGCACGCCGCCCAACAGGACCGCAGTGGTCGCCGAATGGCGCGGCGAGATGGGACGACGAGATGTACGACCTGGTCGGAAACCTCCAGGGGCTGGAAATGGGAGCGCAGGTCGTGGTCTCGGGCTGGATCCTCAGCTCCGATGAGGTCCTTCACCGCGTCGAGGGAATCTGTCCCGACGAGGGGATGGCCCTTCAGGTGGCGGAGGTCGAGCCGCGCGGCCCTGACACCTGAGCCGTGTTGGGGCGTCCGGTTCCGGTGGTTCCCTGGAGAAAAGGACACCCGGGGTGAGGTTGTGGCCTCCGCAATCCTCGTATGGGAGAATCCCCCGCCTCGTCATTGACGGACCTGACGGCCCGGATGGCTTCGGCATCCTCCGACCTACCCGGAAAAGTCAGGGCCACGGCGTTCTCATAGTGCCCGTACATTCCTTCCCCCCTGCGTCATGGTATCCATGCCCATATAATCCATGTGGAGAGTTCGAATCATGGTCAGGGCAAGGTGGCTTCCATGGGCGATCCCCAAGCAGAATTTCTCAAGCAGGTTGAAGAAGATCTTGACGCCGCGCGAAGGGTCGTGACCAGATATCGCCGGAAGTACCGACGGTTGGTGATTGGAGGGGTAGTCAGCGGCAGCGTGGCAGCCGCACTCTCAGGGAGTGTGGCGGTGGGGGGAGCCGCCCTGGCCGACGCCATGGGAGGCTGGAGGATCGTCTGCTCCCTCGCGGCCGTGTTCGCCGCGACCGCCGCCGCCCTCACGGGGATCCAGGAACGGATGCGGACCCCGGAGCATTTGGCCCAGGCCGACGCCTGCGTCGCACAGCTCACGGCCCTCCGATTTGCGCTCCGGACGGACGTCACAGAACTGAAGGCACACCAGGACGAATACCGTGAGATCCTTCGCAAGTACACCCGTTACCTGACCGAAACGTGACCCGATCCTCAACCATTATCCTTTTGGTCCAGGACTCCCTGAAAGTGCGGCAAAGCACGAACTTCCGGAACTTAAATGGCGCAATGGCATATTGTTATAAGAGACAAAGTTCTGTCTTTTGTTGACCCAGAATGAAGGAGTTGTGTTGGCTACGCAGACGCTGAATGTTCCCGACCCTCAGCCGGGGGAGGCATCCTCCCCGCTCTACCGTCACTCCCAGAAGCCGGAGTGGGGCTTGGCTCTTCTCGCATGGGAGCGGAATGGTCGCCGTGCCTACCAATTCGAGGACGGCAATCTCCGGAAGTTTCAAGAGGGGTACTATGACCTCCTGGATCCCGTGGAGGAGGTCGACGATTCCGTCTCTGCCGTTCGGGCGAATCTGCAGGCCGCGGTCAGGGCCCGCAGGGATGGATCGGAACAGAAGGTCCAGCAGGCTGTGTGCACCTTCGAACAACAGGTCGCGCTATTCACGAAGCTCTATCCGAAGGGATTCGCTGACCCCCAGTGGAAGGCGGACAAGCGGGGGAGTGTTTCCGGCTCGGCCCTGAAGCGCCATCGGGAACCGAGTCTGGTGGCCATGAAGGAGGCGCTCGATCCGTCCCGGGCAGGGGGTCATATCGAGGAAGGGAGTCATGAAGAGCTGACGGAGTCCATCCTCGATGTGCTGGCCGGCACGGACCTGGTTCCTCTCTCCCATGTGAAGAACCTTCGCCGCCTGGACGAGGAGGAATCGCGGGAATATGCCGAGGCCGCCTTCCACCTCGCCCACGGCGAGGGGTCCTTCGACGAGCGCTTTCGGGCCTATCTTGCCGTCCTTGCCCGGCTCCTGGGAGGACGACCTTCCTGGAGGGTTGCCACGGCGCTTCCGGCGCTGCTGTTCCCCCGGGAGGAAGTGGCGGTTCGCCGATCGGCCTTTGTCCGTCAGGCCGGCTCCATCGCGCCCACCGGGAACTACTCCCGCAAGGCCAGGGCGACCTCCTACCGCAACTTTCGCCGCATGGCCCGGAAGGTGCGGGATCGGCTGGAAGGGGCAGGGCACGAACCTGCGGATTTGCTCGATGTCCACGACTTCATCTGGACCACCCTTCGGAAATCCGCCCTGGACCACTTCTAAGGGCCCGTTGAAGAAACAGTAGGTCGCCCAAGCGGGGAAAGTCCAAAGCTTGAAAAGTGAAGGGGCCTCCGTCGGAGGTGCCGGGAAACCGGTCCCTGGCGGGGGCCCCCTCTCACTCCCCCACCTTGTTTGCGCTGTGCAGGCCCCCCAGGTTGCCGAGATCCAACCACCGCCTGGAGGCCTGCCTTGCCCGAGACACTCCCCGGACCCGTCCGCCGCCGAACCTTCCTTGCCTATTGCGGGAGCCTGGGGCTCGGATCCACGCTCTTTCCCGGCGTCCTCTGGGCCCATTCCGGGGGAAGCCCGGAAAGCGTCACCTCGGAGATGATCGACCAGGCCGCCCGCCTGGCCGGCCTGCAGTTCTCCGCTGGGGAACGGGAGGCCATGCTCGAGACCCTGCAGGGGAACCTGGAACTCTTCCGTGAGCTCCGGGAGATCCACATCGATCAGAATGTGGCACCGCCCCTCCACTTCAACCCGATGGTCCCGGGGCAGCGGCTGGAGGAGGAGCGGAAGCCCTTCCGCCCCAGTCCGCTTCCCGACGTCCAGCGCCCACCCGACCTGGAGGAGGTGGCCTTCTGGCCCGTCACGCACCTCGGAGCACTGATCTTCCGTCGGCAGGCCACCTCGGTGGAACTCACCCGGATGTACCTGGGGCGGCTCCGTCGGTTCGACCCGGTCCTGGAATGCGTCGTGACCTTCACCGAGGATCTGGCCATGGAGGAGGCGGAGCGAGCCGACGCAGAGCTCGCCGCCGGGAGATATCGGGGCCCCCTCCACGGGATTCCATGGGGGGCGAAGGACATCCTGGCCAAGCGAGGCTATCCGACCACCTGGGGATCGGAAGCCTATCGGGATCAGGTTCTGGACTACGATGCCACGGTGGTCCAGCGCCTCCGTGAGGCGGGCGCGGTCCTCATCGCCAAGCTCTCCACCGGGGAGATGGCCCGGGGTGACCGGTGGTTCGGGGGTCGACGGACCCGGAACCCCTGGAATCCGGCACAAGGCTCCGGCGGCTCCTCGGCGGGTCCGGGAGCCGCCACTGCGGCGGGGCTGGTGGGCTTCTCCATCGGGACCGAGACCCTGGGCTCGATCCTGGGACCCTCTCGCACCTGCGGGATCACCGGCCTGCGGCCCACCTTCGGGGTGGTGAGCCGACACGGGGCGATGCCCATGAGCTGGAGCCTGGACAAGGTGGGCCCCATGTGCCGTTCCGTGGAGGATTGCGCCCTGGTACTGGACGCCATCCGGGGCCCGGATCTCCTGGATCTGGCGGTGGTGGACCGGCCCTTCAACTGGGATGCCGGACTTCCTCTGTCAGGGCTCCGGGTCGGGTACCTGGTGGAAGCCTTCGAAGCGGAGCCCCGGGGCGGGAACGGAGCCGCCACCCGGGCTGCCCAGGCCGCCAGGGCCAACGACCGGGCCACCCTGGAGGTGCTGCGGGAGCTGGGAGTGGAACTCCGACCCTTCACCCTCCCCGAGGACGCCGGGATGGACGCCCTCCAGACCCTCCTGGTGGATGAAGCAGCGGCCTTCGACGAACTCATCCAGACAGGGCGGGTGGATCTCCTCATCCAGGATCGGGAGGACCCCGAGGGGATGCTCATGCGGGTGGCGCGCCTTTTCCCCGGCGTGGAATACGTCCAGATGCACCGGCGGCGGGCCCTCCTCATGCGACGCATGGCCGAGGCCATGGGTGACCTCCATGTCTATGTGGCTCCCCACGGAGGAAGCCCGAACACCAGTGCCAACAATCTCACCGGCCACCCCGGAGTCTCGGTACCCAATGGGTTCGCCCCCGACGGAACGCCTACCGGGATCCAGTTCATCGGCCGGCTCTACGGAGAGGCGGAGATGCTTCGCCTGGCCAAGGCGTTCCAGGACGCCACCGGGTTCCACCTGAGGAGGCCGCCCCTGTAGTGTGGTGAGTCAGAGATTCGCCGAAGCGCCGGGTCACGAATGCCGGCGAATCTCTGACTCACCATACTAGAAGGCTGTTGAAGAAGTACAGGGCGCCACCGTTGGGAGCGCCAGGGAACCGCATCGTAGGCGGCGACCCGCAGGCATAGCGAAAGCTACGTCGAGGGGAGCCAACGACCGAGGGGGCTCCCTGCCGCCCCAACCCGAAGGGAGAAGGGGGGTTGCGGCCCTGGATCTTCGTTGGGCCGCTTCACCGATGCTACCGCATCGCTTTCAGCGACCCGCCTTGCCCAGGACCGCAAGACCCCTTCTCGGTGGTCCCTGTACTTCTTCAACAGCCTTCTA
>REED01000071.1 GCA_007695225.1 Gemmatimonadales bacterium | reverse complement strand
GCAAGAAGCTCTACCGCACTGCCAAGGATGCGGTGGAGAAGGGGTGGGAGCACGCCTACCGGGATCGGAAGAAGAAGAAGCGGAACTTCCGGGCCCTCTGGATCACCCGGATCAATGCTGCTGCTCGGCAGCATGATCTGTCTTACTCCCGGTTCATGGACGGACTGAACAAGTCCGGGATCGAGTTGGACCGGAAGGCCTTGGCCGACTTGGCGGTACGCAATCCCCAGGCCTTCGAGGCGCTGGCCCTTCAGGCCAGGGATGCGCTGAACGGATCGGCCTGACGGAACAACGGGGCCCTCCATCGGGGGCACGCGGGGCCCGGGGACGTTACCCCCGGGCCCCGCTTCGTGTTTTGTGGAGACCCACTCTCCCCGACGTCCGGCGACGGCGGACCTCCGGCCTGAACCGGGAAGGACCCGAACGACCCGGTGGGACCGGAGAGCCTCGGGGTTTTCGCTTGGAACGGGGGATGGTAGGTTTGGCGTCATTGCGTCGCGGTATCGCTGGAAATCAGCCCTTCCCCGGGACCCGCCCAGGAGGCGTTTCTTGAGTTCTCTGCTCGACGATCTGTCGGCACTGGAAGCCGAAGCACTGGAAGCCGTGGACTCCGCGGACACCCTGGACAACCTGGAGTCCATCCGGGTCCAGTACCTGGGTCGCAAGGATGGACGGATCTCCGCCATCCTTCGACGTGTCGGGGAGTTGGAGCCCGAAGAGAGGCCCCAGGTGGGAGCGGAGGCGAATCGGGTGAAGGGACGCCTCCAGGAGGCCCTCGAGTCCCAGACCGCCGCCCTGACGGCCGAAAAGGGCGGCCAGGGGTCCCCCGGAGAGGACCTGACGCTCCCCGGGCGCGCACCCTGGGCGGGGGGACGCCATCCCGTGACCCTGGTCATCGACGAACTCTGGGAGATCTTCCGGGGTCTGGGGTTCACCCGGGCCCGAGGGCCCGAGGCCGAGACGGAGTGGCACAACTTCGTCGCCCTGAACACGCCGCTGGACCACCCGGCCGCCGATGAACAGGACACCCTCTATCTGAAGGGGGGGCACCTCCTCCGGAGCCACACCTCCCCGGTCCAGGTGCGGGTCATGCAGAGCCATCGTCCTCCCATCCGGGTCCTGGCCCCTGGAATGGTCTACCGGAGGGACACCTACGACGCGACCCACGCGCCGGCCTTCGCCCAGCTGGAAGGACTGGTGGTGGACGAGGGGATCACCTTCGTGGACTTGAAGGCCACCCTGGCCGAGTTCGCTCGTCGCTACTGGGGCCCTGAGACCCGGGTGCGCTTCCGACCCTCTTTCTTTCCCTTCACCGAACCCTCCGCTGAGGTGGATGTGAAGCGGGTCTACCGAGACGCGGAGGGTCGGGAGCAGGAGACCGACTGGCTGGAGATCATGGGCGCCGGGATGGTGGATCCGGCGGTCCTGGACCAGTGCGGGATCGACTCGGAGCGCTACACAGGCTTCGCCTTCGGGATGGGGCCGGGCCGCATTGGGATGCTCAAATACGGGATCCCTGACATCCGGGCCTACTTCGACAACGACATGCGCTTCCTTCGACAGTTCGCCCACCGATGAAAGTCTCCTACCGCTGGATTCGATCCCTGGCCCCCGAGTTGACCCAGACCCCGGAGGAGGCCTCGGAGCGTCTGGCCGGGCTGGGATTCCCCGTGGAGGGGGCCGAGGCCCTGGCCGAGGGGCTGGGGGACATTGTGGTGGGGCGGGTCCTGGAAGTCCGCTCCCACCCCAACGCCGACCGGCTCCGGGTCTGCGAGGTGGACGGTGGACACGGTGTGGTGCAAGTCGTCTGCGGAGCAGACAATGTCCGGGCCGGAGCCTGGTATCCCCTGGCTCCCGTGGGGGCCACCCTGCCGGGTGGCATGCAGATCCGGAAGGCGAAGCTCCGGGGAGAGGCCTCCGAGGGGATGCTCTGCTCCGAGCGGGAGCTGGGGCTTGGACGAGGGCATGAGGGGATCATGGAACTGGCGTTGGAGGCCGAGGCCATCAGGCCAGGGGTCCCCCTGGTGGAGGCGCTGGGGCTCCAGGATGTGCGCCTGGATGTAGAGGTGACCTCGAACCGACCGGATCTCCTCTCCCACCAGGGGATTGCCCGGGAGCTGGCGCCGCGGGGAGGTGCGTCGCTGATGGATCCTCCCATCCCCGGCGAGGACCCGGGCGTGGCGGAGGCCCTGGCCACCCTCCCGGTGGTGGCTGACCCCCGGGAAGTCTCGGTCGGCGGCGTCACCCTCCGGATCCAGGACCCGGACCTCTGCCCCCGGTACCTTGGGCTGGTGATACGGGGGGTGACGGTGGGCCCCTCCCCGTCCTGGCTCCAGAGCCGCCTCCGGGCGGCAGGGGCCCGGCCCATCAACAACGTGGTGGATGCCACCAACTACGTCCTCCTGGAGCTGGGGCAGCCCCTCCACGCGTTCGACCTGGACCAGCTCGCGGCGTCCACGGTGGTGGTCCGCCGGGCCCAGGAGGCGGAGCGGATCCGGACGCTGGACGGAGAGGATCGGACCCTTGGATCGGAGATGCTGGCCATCTGCGACGCACGGAAGCCGGTCGCCGTGGCCGGGGTCATGGGGGGCGAGGAGTCGGAGGTGGGGGCCTCCACCCGGGACATCCTCCTGGAGTGTGCTCTCTTCAACCCGGGCCCGGTGCGGGCGACCCGGAAGGCGCTGGGCCTCTCTACCGACGCATCCTACCGGTTCGAGCGGGGCGTGGACCCCCAGGGACTCCGGACGGCGCTGGAGCGGTGCGCCCGGATCATCCTGGCCACCGCCGGTGGAGAGGTGGGAGAGGCGATCCTGGACGTGGCGCCTGCCCCTTCAGCCCCCATGCGGGTTGGGCTCCGGCCAGGGCGGGTGGAGCGGGTGCTGGGGATCGCCTTTCCGGTGGAGGCCATCCGGGGACTCCTGGAGCCCCTGGGGTTCCAGGTGGAGGAGGAGGACGGGGGCGAAACCCTTTCGGTGAAGGTTCCCGGCTTCCGGAGCTGGGACGTCACCCGGGAGGTGGACCTCATCGAGGAGATCGCTCGCCGCCACGGATACGACCGATTTCCCGACGACCTGGGAGCGTTCCGGCCTGGGAATGTTCCAGACCATCCCCTCTTCCAGTTGGAGGATGACCTCCGCACCGAGATGACCGCCTGGGGCCTCCTGGAGGCCCAGACCCCGGCCTTCGCCCCCATGGGTGAGGGAGAGGTTGAGGTCATGAACCCCATCTCCATGGAGGAGAGATGGTTGAGGGGTTCGCTCCTTCCGGCTCTGCTTCGACGGGTGCGCTACAACCTGGCCCGGGGCAACCGGGATGTCCGCCTCTACGAGTTGGGTACGGTCTTCGCCGCCGGTCCCCGGGGCGAGCTTCCCCGGGAACGGACGCGGCTGGCCGTCGTCCTCCATGGCCACCGGCTCCCTCCCCACTGGGCGGGGAAGGACGAAGCGGTGGACCTGTGGGAGGTGAAGGGGATCCTGGAACGCATCCTCCACCGGATTCCCGGCACGAGCTGGACGGTGAACCCGCTTGATTCCCAGGGGACGACGAACGCGCCCGCCACCGAAGCATCGGGACTCCCTGTCATGGAAGCCGGTTCCTCCTTCCAGGTGCTGGATGAGAAGGGTGTGGTGGTGGGCGTCGGCGGTCGGGTCCCCGGCGAGGGCCTGGATCTTCCGCCCTGGGCCGGGGCCGTCTGGGGCGTGGAGATCACGCTCCCGGCAGAGCCGCCCGCCGCCCCACCGGTCAGGATGGAACCCCTACCCACCCATCCCGGTGTCGACCGGGACCTTGCGCTCCTCGTACCGGAGGAGCACGCTGCCGGAGGGATCCTGGAGCAGCTCCGCGTTAAGGGGGGGGACTTCCTCCGGGAGGTGACGGTCTTTGACCTCTACCGGGGCGAGGGCGTTCCCGAGGGATTCCGGTCGCTGGCGGTGCGACTCCACTTCCGGGCTGAGGAACGCACTCTCACCGATGGGGAGGTGGAGAAGGCTGTGAGAGGTGCAACCCGCGTCCTGGAGGAAGAATTCGGTGTCCGGATCCGTGGAGGGTGAGACGACCGATCGCCAGGCGTTGTCTCGCCTGGAGCGAGCGGTAGGTGAACTCCTTGAGGAAGTGGAGGGGCTGCGGGGCCGATCCGCCCGGCATGAGGTCCGGGTCCGGGACCTGGAGGCGCTGTTGCGACGGTTCACCAAGGGGGACGATGATCCGGCTCGCCTCCTGGCCCAAGTGGCGGAACTGGAGGAGGAAAACGATCTTCTGAAGGGGCGGATCCAGGAGGGGCGGGAAGGAGTGGAGCGCCTCTTGGCCCGCATTCGATTCCTGGAGGATCAGCGGTGAGTGAAGGCACGACGAAACACACGGTGACGGTCCGGATCGCGGGCGAGGAGCATGTGCTCCGCTCCTCCGCTGACCCCGAGTACACCCGGAAGTGCGCTGCCTTTCTCGACGAAAGGATACGGGAGATCCGCGATTTCTCCGGTCTGGTGGAGAACCATCGGGCCGTGATCCTCGCCGCCTTGGCCATCACCGATCAGTTCTTCTCAGCCAGAGAGGAACTCGACCGTATGCGACGGGAGGTGACCTCCCGAACGACCAACCTTTCCCGCCGGATCGAGGAACGGATGGCGCCGCAGGAACTTCCCCTCTTGCCGCCGGACGACGACGGGTCCTGATCCGGTCCCGGGTTCTTCGCCCGGCCGGTCTTCCGCTGTCCGGGGGGGAGGCTGAGAGGGGAGCCGCCGGCGCTCCGGAAGTGCTCCAGGAGCCTCTCTGGCTTGCGGGGGCTCT
Organism: Gemmatimonadales bacterium; assembly: GCA_007695225.1. Taxonomy (GTDB): domain Bacteria; phylum Gemmatimonadota; class Gemmatimonadetes; order Longimicrobiales; family Gaopeijiaceae; genus T3Sed10-66. Next base: position 31,751 of record REED01000071.1, on the reverse strand, counting down.
CCCCCGGTTTCTATTGTACCCGATTCAACCGAAGGAACCTGGAGTCCGGCGGACCTCAATGGAGATAGAGGGGCTGCCGGTTCCGGGTGCCACCCTGAAGACTCGCCTCGGCCGCTGTAGCGGGCCGATTCTGGAGGCACCATATGGATTCCCCCCTGGCCATCGCCCTGGCGGTGGTGCTTGCCGCCCTTGTGGGGTTCGCCCTGGGCTCGTTCCTGGGCCGAAAACGGGAGCAGGCTCGCCGTGAGGAAGACCGTGTCCAGGCCCGGGACGAAGCCTCCCGGATCCTGGAGCGAGCCCGGGAGGAGGCCGATTCCCTTCGGAAGGAGGGGGGCCTCCGTGGCCGGGAGGAGGCCTTCCGCCTTAGGGAAGAGTGGGAGAAGGAAGAGGCGCGGCGCCGGGAGGAGGTGGAGCGATCGGAGCGGCGTCTCTCGGAGCGATCCGATTCCCTGGACCGGAAGTTCGACCTCCTGAACGAGCGGGACACGGCCCAGGAGTCCCGGGCCAGGGAGCTTCGTCAGCGGGAAGAGGAGGTGGAGAAGCGCTCCCGGGAGACGAAGGAGCTGGAGGCCCGAGCCAGGGAAGAACTGGAGTCGCTGGCGGGCCTGACCGCGGAGGAAGCCCGTCGCCAGATCATCTCCGACCTGGAGGACGAGGCCCGGGCCGAGGCGGCCCAGAAGCTCCGTGAGATCCGGGATGAAGCCCAGCGGACCGCACACAGGGAAGCCCGGAAGATCATCGCCCTGGCCATCCAACGGATGGCGGCGGAGGAGACCGCACAGGCCACGGTCTCGGTGGTCCAGCTCCCCTCCGACGACATGAAGGGGCGGATCATTGGACGGGAAGGGCGGAACATCCGGGCCTTCGAGCAGGCCACGGGGATCGACGTCATCATCGACGATACCCCGGAAGCGGTGGTTCTTTCAGGATTCGATCCCGTCCGTCGTGAGGTGGCCCGGATCGCCATGGAACAGCTCATCGAAGATGGGCGGATCCACCCGGGCCGCATCGAAGAGATCGTTGGGAAGAGCCAGGGCGCGGTGGAGGAGGGAATGCGGGAGGCGGCGGAGGAGGCCCTCTACGACCTGGGGATCCACAACGTCCACCCCGAGATCGTGAAGGTGCTGGGCCGGCTCAAGTTCCGGACATCGTACGGTCAGAATCAGCTCGTCCACTCCAAGGAGGTGGCGCGCCTGGCGGGGATGATGGCGGAGGAGATGGGCGTGGACGCCCAGATGGCCCGGCGGGCCGGCCTCCTCCACGACGTGGGGAAGGGGATGACCCACGATCACGAGGGGTCCCACGTGGAATTGGGGTACGACCTCTGTTCCAAGCACGGGGAACCTCCGGTGGTCCTGAATTCCATCCGGGCCCATCATGACGAGGAGCCCCATCACACCGTGGAGGCGTTCCTGGTCACAGCAGCCGATGCCATCTCGGGATCGCGTCCGGGGGCGCGTCGGGAGATGTTCGAGACCTACGTGAAGCGGCTGGAGCGCCTGGAGAAGCTCGCCATGGAATACCCTGGGGTGGAGCGTTGCTTCGCCGTCCAGGCCGGTCGCGAGGTTCGGGTGATGGTCCAACCGGACCAGGTGTCCGACGAGGAGATGTCCCAGATCTCGGAGAAGGTGGCCCGGCGCTTCGAAGAGGAGCTCCAGTACCCCGGCCAGATCAAGGTGGTGGTGATCCGGGAGACCCGGGCCGTGGACTTCGCCCGGTAGCCGGGGTATCCCAGGCCACTGCCCTTGACCCTCCACGTTTCTCCACGTCCCTTCCCATCCAACTCCGTTTTCCCGAGGCTGTGCCATGTCTGCTGAGATCCTTTCCGGAACCGAAACCGCCGGCGCCCTTCGCAAGGAACTGGCTGCCCGGGTGGAGGCCATTCGGTCGTCACAGGGCTGGGTCCCGGGACTGGCCACGGTCCTGGTGGGGGACGATCCTGCCAGCCGGGCCTACGTGGGGATGAAGAATCGGGCTGCAGGAGAGGTGGGGATCCACTCCCGACAGATCGACCTTCCCGCCGATGTCCCCGAGGCCGAACTGCTGGGGTTGGTGGAGGGGCTCAACGCCGACCCGGAGATCCACGGGATCCTGGTGCAGCTCCCACTCCCGGGTCACATAAGGGAGTCCCGGATCCTGGAGGCCATCCGCCCCGAAAAGGACGTGGACGGCTTCCACCCGGTGAACGTGGGGCGACTCTCCTCCGGGGACCGGGATGTCCTGGCTCCCTGCACCCCGGCGGGAATCGTGGAGCTCCTCCTTCGGAATGGCCACGATCCCTCGGGCCGTCACGTCGTGGTGGTGGGGCGCTCCAACATCGTCGGGAAGCCCATGGCCTCCCTCCTCCTTCGGAAGGGGCGAGGCGGGGACGCCACTGTGACGGTGGCCCATTCCCGGACCCCGGATCTGGGGGCGGTGACCCGCCTGGCGGACATCCTCATCGTGGCGGTGGGGTGGCCGGGCACGGTGACCGGGGAGATGGTTCGTCCTGGAGCGGTGGTGGTGGACGTGGGGGTGAATCGGGTGGACGACGCCTCCACCGAGAAGGGATACCGGCTCGTGGGAGATGTAGACTTCGAGGGCGTCCGTGCCGTGGCCGGGGCCATCACCCCGGTTCCGGGAGGGGTGGGACCCATGACCATCGCCACCCTCCTCTCCAACACCCTCCAGGCGGCCATGGCCCTCAGGGCAATGGACGAGGGGATGCAGGGGTGAAGGAGGAGGAGATCCTGGACCTTTTCGGTGGGGCGACGGAGCCCCTGCCCGACCCAGAGGAGGCGGAGGAGCCGGGCTCCCCGGCCACTCCCACTCCCCGGGTCTGGACCGTTTCCGAACTGAACCAGACGGTCCGGGCCTTCCTGGAGGACGCCCTTCCCCCCCTCTGGGTGGGGGGCGAGGTGGCGAACTGGACCCGGGCCCGCTCGGGGCACTGCTACTTCACCCTGAAGGATGACCGGGCCCAGCTCCGGTGCGTCATGTGGCGGGGGCAAGCCGCTCGCCTTCCCATGGACCCAGAGGAGGGGATGCGGGTCCGGGGCTTCGGGCAGCTCACCCTCTACGAAGCCCGGGGGGAGTACCAGTTCTCCGTCCGGGAACTGGAGGGCGAGGGCGAGGAGGGTCTCTGGAAGCTGGCCTTCGAAAAGGTGCGGCTCCGCCTCCTGGAGGAGGGGCTTCTCGATCCGGCCCGGAAACGGCCCATTCCCCGTTGGCCCCGGACCGTCGGCGTCGTCACCTCCCCCACCGGTGCGGCCCTCCATGACATCCTGAACGTCCTCGGCCGGCGGGCCCCCTGGACCCGGGTGCTTCTCCGGGGGACCCGGGTCCAGGGCGAGGGGGCGGGACCGGAGATCGCTCGCGCCATTCGCGCCCTGGCGGGAAGCGGACGGGTGGATCTCCTCATCGTGGGACGGGGAGGCGGGTCTGTGGAGGACCTGTGGGCCTTCAATGAAGAGGTGGTGGCACGAGCCATCGCCGAATCCCCTGTTCCCGTGATCTCCGCCGTCGGACACGAGGTGGATGTGACCATCTCCGACCTGGTGGCCGATCTGCGGGCCCCCACTCCGTCGGCCGCGGCAGAGGCGGCGGTGCAGGACGGCACGGCCCTCCTGGAACTCCTGGGGGCGGTGCGCCCCCGCCTGGCACGTGGACTCCGGGCCCAGGTGGATCGGAGGCGTCATCGCCTGGAGCGGGGGACCGCCCGGGTCTCGGCTGGGATGGAACGCCTCCTGGCCCCGCGCCGTCAGGTGCTCGAGCGGCGAAGGGATCGACTGACACCGCTCCTCCTCCGGCTGGTGGAGGTGCGGCGACGGACCCTGATGGCGGCGGAGGAGCGGCTGGAACGGGGCGTCCGAACTTCGATCCACCTCCGACGGGAGCGCCTGGCGCGGGCGGCGGGGCAGGTGGATGCCCTCTCCCCCCTGGCCACGCTGCGGCGGGGGTATGCGGTCCCCCTCGCCATGGAGGGGGGGCTCCTGCGCTCCGTTGCCGACTTCCAGGCCCATCCGGCCTTCGTCCTCCGGGTGGTGGATGGACGGATCGACTGCCAGGCCCGAGACGTTCACCCGGAGGAACTCCTTGGGGAACCCATGGAGGACCCCATCCCACCACCCCCCAGCCCACCCACCCCACGGACCCCGAGAACGTGACCCCCCAGAAAATGGACCCTCAGGACATGGACCCAATGAACCCTCAGGATCAGAACGGTTCCGCCGTGGACGTTCCGGACAATCCCACCCTGGAGGACCGCCTTCGCCGACTCGACCGGATCGTGGCCGAACTGGAGGGCGGCGAGGTGGAGCTGGAGAAGGGGCTCGCGCTCTTCGAGGAAGGGGTGCGTCATATCCGGGAGGCCGAGGCCCTCCTGGCCCGGGCGGAACTCCGGGTAGAGGAATTGGTGGGGGAGGGGGACGGGGCCCGGACGCGCTCCTTTCCTGAGGACACCCCCAAGTGACGACGATACCGGGAGGATCGGGGCTGGCCGACACCCTGACGGCGGAGGGGCGTGCCGTGGAGGCGGCTCTGGAGCGTTCCCTGGACGCGCTTCTCCCCCTTCTCCCCGAGGGGCTCCGACCGCCGGTGCGACATGGTGTCCTTACCGGGGGGAAGCGCCTGCGGCCCATCCTGGCGGTGACGGCATTCCGGGCCTGTGGGGGGAGGGAGCCCACTTCCATTCCGGATACTCCGGGCGGAGCAGGGGACGGTATTGGGGAAGGGGACGGGCGCCTCCATGACCTGGCGGTCTCCCTGGAACTCATCCACGCATACTCCCTCATGCACGATGACCTCCCCTGCATGGACGATGCGGCCCTCCGAAGGGGGCGGGACACGCCCCACACGCTCTTCGGAGAAGGGAGCACCGCGACGGCGGGGGCGGCCCTCATCCCTGCGGCGGGGCTCTATCTCCTCTGGAGCGCCCGGGCCATGGGGGTTCCCGAGACGGACGTACGTGAACTCCTTCGGATCCTGGCCCGGGCTGCCGGGGGAGGTGGGATGGTGGGAGGGCAGGCCCTGGACCTGGAGGGAGAGGGGCGATCCCTGGGGCGGGAGGAGCTGGACGGCCTCCACCGACGAAAGACCGGGGCCCTTCTCGAGGCGTCCCTGGAACTGGGGGCGGTGGCTGCCGGGGCCGACGCGCCCCTGAGGACGGCCATGACCCGCTACGGACGGGCCATCGGACTGGCCTTCCAGATCGCCGACGACATCCTCGACGCCACCGCCACCCGGGAGGTCCTGGGGAAGGCTCCCTCCGACGCCGCCCTGCACAAATCCACCTACGTGGCCCTCCTGGGTGTGGAAGGGGCTCGGGCGGAGGCCCGCTCCCAGGTGGATCTCGCCCTGGAGGCACTCCAGGCAGCCGACCTGCGCCTCCCTGCAGCCTCGGTTCTGGAGGAGTTGGCACGTTTCGTCGTGGAGCGGGACCGCTAGGGCCCGGATGGGGTAGCCGGCGGGGATGGTTTCTTCCTGCGGGAGGAAGCCGGTACCTTGAGAAACCCAACCCATGGTCACCGGGGCCTCGGGATCGTCTCCCCCCCCCGCCCGGTACCCAAGCCTGAAGGAAATGCCGGTGTCTCTTCTCGATCGCGTGATCTGGCCCGCCGACCTCCGCGAGCTTCCCCGTGAGGACCTTCCCCAGTTCGCCCGGGAGGTCCGGGATCGCCACATCGATGTGGTGTCCCAGATCGGGGGACATTTCGGGGCCAGCCTCGGGGTAGCCGACCTCACGGTGGCGCTCCACTACGTATTCGACACACCACGGGATCAGCTTGTCTGGGACACGGGCCACCAGGCCTACATCCACAAGATCCTCACCGGGCGAAACGAGCAGTTCCCCTCCATCCGCCAGCACCAGGGGCTTGCCCCCTTCCTGCGCCGGGAAGAGTCGGAGTACGACACCTTCGGCGCCGGACACGCCGCCACCTCCATCTCGGCGGGATTGGGAATGGCGGCGGGACGAGATCTGCAGGGAGGTGCGGAGAAGGTCGTTTCCATCATCGGCGACGGGGCCATGAGCTGCGGCCTGGCCTATGAGGCGTTGAACAACGCCGGCCACACGGACCGGGATTTCATCGTTGTCCTGAACGACAACGACATGTCCATCGCCCCCAACGTGGGGGCCATGAACAAGTACCTCACCGGCGTGCTCACCAACCCGGTCTACAACCGGGTTCGGGACGAGGTGAAGTCCCTTCTCCGGAAGGGGCCCCGAAGCCTGACGGGGGTGATGGAGTCCCTGGCCGGCCGAGTGGAGGAGAGCGTGAAGCATCTCCTGGTCCCGGGGATGCTTTTCGAGGAGCTGGGCTTTCGGTACGTGGGGCCGGTGGACGGCCATGACGTGGACGAACTGGTGGACACCTTCACCCGCGTGAAGGGGATGCAGGGTCCCATCCTGGTCCACGTGGTGACGCAGAAGGGAAAGGGATACGGCCCTGCCGAGGAGGACCCGGTGAAGTGGCACGCCGCCTCCCCCTTCGACAAGCTGTCCGGTGTGGGCAAGAAGAAGGCGGGTGGGCTCCCGCGCTATCAGGCGGTCTTCGGTGAGGGGCTCACCGAACTGGGGAGGCACGACCCCCGGGTGGTGGCCATCACCGCCGCCATGCCGGGTGGGACCAGCACCGCCATCTTCCAGAAGGCCTTTCCCGACCGGCACTTCGACGTGGGGATCGCCGAAGGGCACGGCGTCACCTTCGCGGCGGGGTTGGCCACCCGGGGAATCCGTCCGGTGGTGGCCATCTACTCCACCTTCCTGCAGCGGGGCTATGACTCCATCGTCCACGACGTGGCGCTGCAGGACCTCCCGGTGATCTTCTGCATGGATCGGGCGGGGATCGCAGGCGAGGACGGCCCCACCCATCACGGCGCTTTCGACATCAACTACATGCTGGCCGTGCCGGGAATGACGGTGACGGCGCCCAAGGACGGATCGGAGATGCTGGCCCTCCTCCGCGCCGCCGTGGCTCACGAGAGCGGACCCTACTCCATCCGGTATCCCCGGGACACCGTTCCCGAGGAGGTCCCGGCGCTGGCCGACATCCCCCCGGTGGTGCCGGGAAGCTGGGAGATCCTTCGGGAAGGCGGGGACCTGGCCATTCTGGGAGTGGGAACCATGGTCCGGACGGCGCTGGAGGCTGCCGCCGGGCTGGCGGAGGAGGGCGTCGAGGCCACGGTGGTGAATTGTCGCTACCTGAAGCCCTATGACCGGGAGACCCTGGGCCGGGTCCTGGCCGAGCACCGGACGATCCTGACGGTGGAAGAGGGGGCGGTCGTGAACGGGTTCGGGGCCTTCATCGGCCGGGAAATCGCCGATGATCCCGGGCTCCCCACTCCCACCCGCTTTGCGACCCACGGAATCCCCGATCGTTTCATCGATCATGGGCCCCGGAAGGTCCTCCTCGGAGAACTGGGGCTCGATCCCCAGGGGATCCAGGCCCGGGTGCGGGCCCTCCTGGAATCGGACCGGCTGGGATCGGACCGGCTGGCTGGGGCGCCTGCACCCACCGCCGGAGGGGCGGTGTGACCCCAGAGGCCCTCCCTGATGACGGTGGGGTGCTGGACCCGGGGTGGTCCTCCCTTTCAGGGCCCTTCCGGCGTGTGGGGGTCATCGGACGCAACGATACCCCCCTCCTCGAGGAAATGCTGGCCCGGGTCGAGGCCTTTGCCAGGGGCCGAGGCCTGGAGCTCTTTCCCGAGGCTTCTCTGCAGCCCCGCTTTGCCGCGGCTGCCGGGAGCCTGGAGGGCCATGAGGGGGAGATGGACCTGCTTCTCACCCTGGGAGGGGACGGAACCCTGCTTCGCGGGGCCCGCCGGGTGGCGGGGATGCCCGTTCCGGTCCTGGGGGTGAACCTGGGGCGACTTGGTTTCCTGACCTCTCTCCCCGCCCAGGGAATGGAGGCCGGTCTGTCCAGGGTCCTGAACGGGGAGGGGCGCCTGGAAAAGCGTTTCACCCTGGAGGGAGAGGTGGAGGGCCCTGAGGGCGAGCCCGGGGCTCGGCTCTGGGCCCTCAACGACCTGGTGATCCACAAGGAAGGAGTGGCCCGGGTGGTCCGACTGGATCTCTTCGTCGGCGAGGATGATGCCCTGGACGAGATCGGCTCCTTTTCCGGAGACGGTCTCATTGTGGCCACACCCACCGGGTCCACGGCCTATTCGCTCTCGGCCGGGGGGCCAGTGGTGGCCCCGGGCACCCAGTGTCTCGTGGTCTGCCCCATCTCCGCCCACACCCTGGCCATGCGACCCCTGGTCCTTCCCGCCTCCAGCCGCCTCTCGGTCCGCGGCGTGGACCGGATGGAGGGCCTGGTGGTCACCGAGGACGGGCAGGCGGCCACCGCCCTTTCTCCTGAGGACCGGATCCTGGTCCGGAAGGGGCGGGTGCCCGTGGGTCTGGTCCGGTTTCCCGGGCAGACCTTCTTCCAGACCCTTCGCCGAAAGCTCAACTGGGCCATCTGATAGGCCGCTCCACGTTCCCGACCCCAGGGGTTCCGGAGGACCGACCATGGGAGTTCCGTCGGGGGGCCCAGAGTGGGTTTCCTGTCTTCCATGCCTCTTTTCCCATTGAGTCGCCCTCGGTCTGCCCCTTATCGTGATGGGTCATGCTCCTCGAACTTCGAATCCGTGATTTCGCCGTCATCCAGGACCTCTCACTGGAACTGGGTCCAGGGCTGAACGTCCTCACCGGTGAGACCGGTGCGGGGAAGTCCATCATCGTGGGGGCCCTGTCCCTCCTCCTGGGAGACCGGGCCTCCAATGAGTCGGTGCGGACCGGGGCCGAGCGGGCCCGGGTGGAGGCCGTGTTCGACCTCTCGGGGCGGGCCGAACTCCACGCCCTCCTCGACGACCAGGGGCTTCCCGACGAGGGAGAACTCCTCCTGCTCCGCCGGGAGGTCCAGGCCGAAGGGCGGAACCGCGCCTGGATCAACGGGTCTCCCGCCACCGCCGGAGCCGTGGGCGCCTTCGGGCGGGCCCTGGTGGACCTCCACGGGCAGCACGAGCATCAGACCCTCCTGGATCCGGTGGAGCAGCGACGGATCCTGGATGCCTTCGCGAACGGTGAGGCGATGGTGGAAGAGATCGGGCGGCTCCACGCCCGACTGGCCCTCCTCCTGGCCGAGCGGGAGTCCCGTGTCCACAGAGGCCGTGAGCTGGCGTCTCGGGCCGACTTCCTCCGTTTCCAGCTCCAGGAGATCCAGGAAGCCGAGCTCCGCCCCGGGGAGGACCGGGAGGTGGAGGAGGACCTTCTCCGCCTCGACCATGTCGAGGAGTTGGCCCGGGAAGCGGAAGCGGTTCACGAGGCCCTCTACGGAGGGGAGGGGGCCGTGTCCGAGGTGTTGGCGGAGGCCCGGGATCGGATCCGGCGCCTGGCCCGCCTGGACGCCGACCTGGGGGAACTGGAGAGGCAGTTGGACTCCCTGTACCACCAGGCCGTGGACGCCGGACGGAGGGCGGGAGAGTACGCGGGCAAGGTGGAGGTGGATCCCTCCCGGGCCGAGGCGCTTCGGGCCCGGCTCGACCGGGTCTTCCGGCTGAAGCGGAAGTACGGGCCCGAACTCCAGGATGTCCTGGACACCGCCCGTCGCCTGGCGGACGAGTTGGAGGAGTTGGACACCTCCAGCTTGGCGCTGGAGGCGCTGGATCGGGAAGCCGGGGAACTCCGGGGTCGCCTGGAGGAGCGGGCGGGAGAGCTTTCGGTCCTCCGGGCGGAGGCGGCCTCCCGACTGTCCGGGGAGGTGGGGGAGCTCCTCCCCGAACTGGGGATGAAGGGGTCCCGGTTCCAGGTGAGCCTGGACCCCCTTCCCGAGCCTGGGGCACACGGGGGGGAGCGAGTGGAGTTCCAGGCCTCCTTGAACCCTGGCTTTCCTCCCCGGGCCCTGGCCCGGATCGCGTCAGGCGGGGAGCTGTCCCGGGTCATGCTGGCCCTGAAGGCCATCCTGGTCCGGATGGATAGGGTTCCCACGCTCATCTTCGATGAGGTGGATGCCGGGATCGGAGGGGCGGTGGCGGTGGCGGTGGGTCAGAAGCTGCAGGAGGTGGCCGCCCATCACCAGGTGGTGGTCATCACCCACCTACCCCAGGTGGCATCCCGCGCCGGCCGTCATCTCCGGGTGGAGAAGGGGGAGGACCAGGGGGTGGCCACCACCCGGTTGGTGACCCTGGAGGGGGATGAACGTGTCGGGGAGATCGCCCGCATGCTGGGCGGGGACCCAGAGTCCCGAGCCTCTCAGGAGCATGCACGGGAGCTGCTGGCGTCCCGCTGAACCTGGTGAGTATCCCCGGCCCCCACACGCGGTTCACCGGCGGCGGAGCACCCGGGCACCCAGTTCCACCCTCCGCTCCCGGGGCGTTCCTGCCTCGCCGGCGAAGGCCCAGACGCCTCGGGCGGCGAGTTCCACCGGGAAGCGGAGGTCTTCCACCAGGGGGGTGGACCACCCCGCCATGCGGAACTCCAGGACCCCTCGATGCTGCGTCGTGGAGGGTGCCACGCTCACGGGTCCTCCATTCCCTCCGCTCCAGCGCCCCTCGGTCCCATGGGCCCATTCATACCCCCCGCCCAGGAACAAACCGGGGGTGACGGACCACCGGGGGGTCACCCCGAGAGTCAACCGATCGCCCGGCGCCCCCGACACCAGGGACCTGCGAGCGGCGGGGTCCCAGGGACGGTCGGGGTCCGTCGCCAGGAGCACCACGTCCCCCTCCAGGAAAGTGGACCATTCCAGGGTGAGGAGAAACCCGCCCCGGCCCTCCGCCAGGAGGAGGTCGGTGACCCAGCGGACTCCGCCTCCGGCATAGCCCCGGGGGGGATCCAGCGGGGTGACCAGGGAAAGGGAGTCACTCTGTCCCGTGGGGAGCCGGACGGTGCCTTCCACGGCGCTTCGGACCCCGGGTCGTCGTCCTTCCGGCGGGAGGTGGAGGAGCCCCACGACGAGATGCGCTTCCACATCGCCCAGGAGGAGGAATGCCTCGGGGGTCGCCGTCGGAAAACCATCGGAGCCCCACACGGGGTTTACCAACTGGTTTCGGAGGAAGGTGTCACCCAGGGGGACCGTGGCCAGGGGAAGGTCGGCGGGGCCTTCGGCTCCCCAGGTGAAGAGGTCCTCCCGCACCGAACTCCAGCGATCCACCAGGGCAAGCCCCGCCTCCGTGCCGTCCAGGGGGAAAGGAGTTGCATCCTCCCAGACCGAGTCCAGAAGGTCCAGGAACCCAGCGACCCTCGCTTCCGTTGCCCGGCCATCCACGCACGCCTCGGACTCCTCACCAAACTGCTCGCACGCCTCTCCCACCTGGGCCCGGACTGTGTCCAGTGCGGCCCGGCTCTGCGTCTGAAAAGCACCGGTTAGGTCCCCCCCCGGGCTCGCACCCACATTGGCTCCGCCCGCGTCCAGCAAGAGATGAGCGTCGGTGCGACGTCGTACGAAGGGCACCGTGACGCCCAGGCTCACCCGGTCCATCAAACCGTATCCCACCCGAATGGGAAGGACCTGTTCATTCACCTCAAATCGTCCCCGGATCTCACCCACCCTTAGGGACAGGTCGGACCGACCCGTGAGGTCACGGAGCCTGTTCTGGACCGGCTCCAGGGCAGGAAAAGTGGCCGGGTCCACTGAGGTGAAGAAGGGTTCGCCGAAGGGCTGGTGCCCGTTCGCTCCGAAGGCCCCCGGAGCGTGGGTGAAGACGCCTCCCACCTGGAAGAGGATGGCGCCTCGGGGGAGGACGGGGTCCTCCACATGCTGCGCTTCCAGCAGGCCGGGGAGGCACAGGGCCAGTCCCAGGATCAGGCGGCCCACGGTCCGGCCCACGGTCCGGCCCACGGCCCGGACAGCCGGAACACCGGCGGCGCCGAGGGCGCTTCGCGGCATTCCCGGGAGGAAGGGGAATCGGGGACCCTTCCCGGAGCCCGTGCGAGGGTCCGGCCCTGGGGTGAGGGGCGACGCGGTGGGGTGGGCCATGGGCAGACTCGAAGGGTATAAGAGGATGCACAACCCGGTAACATAAGGGGGCGGCTCTCCGGGGTGAACACCATTGGGGGGGGGCAGGGCGGAAAGAACGTGTCCTCGCCTTGACATTGGCCTCTGAACGGGGTAGCGTTTTTGCTCGGAAGGATCGGCGTGGCCTTCCGTTTTGCAGGGCGCGGTCCCGGGGTGGGTCCCGGGAAGTTCGAGGAAGCTCGGGCCGTCGCATCTCGCGGGAATAGCTCAGTTGGTAGAGCACCACCTTGCCAAGGTGGGGGTCGCCGGTTCGAGTCCGGTTTCCCGCTCTCAGTACGGGGGAGGTTTCTTGCCTTCAGGCAGAACCTCCCCCCTTCCATTCTCGGCGCCGTGGCCAAGTGGTAAGGCAGAGGACTGCAAATCCTCGATCCCCGGTTCGAATCCGGGCGGCGCCTCTCGATGGCTTCCGGCCCAGGGGTGAACCCATGACTCCGGAACCGAAACACCCGAAACACGAGCGGCGGGGAGTCCCATGGGACGCCCCGCCGTTTCGTTCATGGGGGGGGCCGGCTTGGACCCCGCCGCCCTCCGACGCGACCGCTGGGGAGGGGAGATGCTGAGGATCGATGGGAGGTCGCTGACGCTGGCGGACGTGGAGCGGGTGGCGGCAGCGGAGGTGGAGGTAGCGCTCGCCCCCGAGGCCCGTGCCGCCATGGGCCGGTCCCGGGAGCTGGTGGAGGAGAAGGTGGCCTCCGGCGAGGTGATCTACGGCGTCACCACGGGCTTCGGTCGGCTCGCCGATGTGCCCGTCCCCGAGTCGCACCGAGAGGAACTGCAGCACAACCTCCTCCGGAGCCACGCTGCCGGCGTGGGCCCCCTCCTCTCGGACCAGGAGGTCCGGGTCCTCCTCCTCCTTCGGGCCAACGCCCTGGCCCGGGGGAATTCCGGGATCCGTCCGATGGTGGTGGACCGGATCCTCCTCCATCTCAACCGAGGGATGCACCCTGCCATTCCGGAAGCCGGCTCGGTGGGGGCCAGCGGCGACCTGGCCCCCCTGGCCCACATGGCCCTCCCACTTATTGGTGAGGGAGAATTCCTGGCCGGTCCCGCCCGCCCGCCCCGGCCTGCCGCCGAGGTCCTGGCCGAGGAGGAACTCCCTCCCCTGCGCCTTGAGGCCAAGGAAGGTCTCGCCCTCATCAACGGGACCCAGGCCACCACCGCCCTGGGGATCCTCGTCTGGCACCGGGCCATGCGGGCTCTGGAGACCCTGGAGGGGGCGGGAGCCATGAGCCTGGAGGCCCTCCTGGGGACCCCTGAGGCGTTCCGCCGGGAGGTTCAAGAGGTCCGGCCCCATCCGGAACAGGCGGAGTCCGCCGCCCGGTTGCGGGGCCTCCTGGCCGAATCGGAGATCCGGGAGTCCCATCGGAAGGGGGATCCCAGGGTCCAGGACGCCTATTCCCTCCGATGCATGCCCCAGGTCCACGGGGCGGCCCGTTCGGTGTTGGGCTACGCCCGGGGGATCCTGAGCCGGGAGGCCAACTCCGCCACCGACAACCCCCTCCTCTTCCCGGAGACGGGGTCGGTGGTGAGCGCCGGGAATTTCCACGCCCAGATCGTGGCCCAGGCCCTGGATTTCCTCTGCATCGCCATGGCCGATCTCGCCGCCATCTCGGAGCGGCGGCTGGAGCGCCTCCTGAACCCGGACCTGTCGGGGCTTCCTCCCTTCTTGACACCGGCCTCTCCGGGGCGCCATTCCGGGCTCATGATCCTCCAGGTGACGGTGGTGGACCTCCTGGCCGAACTCCGCGTCCTGGCGCACCCGGTGTCGGTGGACTCGGTTCCCACCTCCGCCAACCAGGAGGACCACGTGTCCATGGGTCTCGCTGCGGCGCGGAAGGCCCGGAGGGCGGTGGACCTTCTTGAAGCGGTGGTGGCAGCGGAACTCATGGCCGCTGCCCAGGGGATCGAGTTCCGCCGTCCCCTCCGGGCGGGGCGGGGTGTGGAGTGGATTCACGCACAGGTGAGGACCCGGGTGGCGGCACTGGAAGGGGATCGGAGTCCGGCACCGGATCTCGCTCGCCTAAGGGCCGCCGTGCACAAGGGGAAGCTGGTTCCCCCGCATCGCTACCGGGAGGAACGGGAAGGGTGAGCGGCCTGTTTCCCCTTCTCCCACCTACCCTCCCGCCGTCGAGTCCGTGTCCCCGGGTTCAGGAGATCCGCCGGTTACCCGCCGGAGCCGCTGCAACGATCCAGCCCGAAGAGGAGGGCCAGGAGCAGGAAGGGGGAGGCCACCAGGAGGAGGCGGGAGAGTGTCGGTGCGCGCGTCTCGGATTCAGGGGGCTCGGTCATGGGGTCTCGTTGGAAGGGAGGGAAGCCAACCGGCGGTTTCGAGGGCTCCCTTGTCCCGAGCGCCGTTCCGGTGTAGGCTGTAGAGTGGTCTTTTCCCGGAACCCCTACCTTTCCTCGGGGTTCCTGGCGCAGGTCCGGGGAGTCACTCCGGAATCCGCCGACTTCACGGACTTACCCCCCCCTGATGAACCGTGACAGATGATCGATGGTTGGGTGTGCTGGAGGTACTCTCCAGTGGCTCAGGATTCATTCGAAGAAAGGAATCGGGCTTCGTTCCCGGGCACGAGGACATCTACGTAAGCGGAAAGCTGATCAATCGATTCGGCCTCCGCACCGGAGATGAGCTCTCGGGCGTGGCGGGCGGGCGCCCCAAAAGCGGGAAAGCTCCGCCACTCCAGCGGTTGGAGATGGTGAACGGGTGTCCTCCTGAGGACGCGAAGAACCGCCCCCTCTTCGACCGCCTCAGCGCCATGCACCCCGACGAGCAGCTCAAGCTGGAATGCGGGATCCGCGGGCATGGCGGTCACCTGGACTACACCAACCGGGTTATCGACCTCTTCTGTCCCTTCGGAAAGGGGCAGCGGGCCATGATCGTGGCTCCGGCCAAGGCGGGGAAGACCACGGTGCTGCAGCGGGTGGCGGAGGGGATCGTCACGAACCACCCGGAATGCCACCTCTTCATCCTACTGGTGGATGAGCGTCCCGAAGAGATCACCGAGATGGAGGTCTGCGGGTTCGGAGAGGTAGTGGCTTCCTCCTTCGACTTCCCCGCCGATCGCCACGTTGCGCTGGCGGAGATGACCATTGAGCGGGCGCGCCGCCGGGTGGAGATGGGCCAGGACGTCGTCATCATCCTGGACTCCATCACTCGCCTTGCCCGGGCGTTCAACACGTCGGAGGAAGGGAGTGGCCGAACCCTGAGCGGGGGGCTGGACGCCACGGCCCTGGAGCGTCCGAAGCGGCTCCTGGGAAGTGCGAGGAAGGTGAGAGGAGGGGGGTCCCTCACCATCGTGGCCACGGCCCTGGTGGATACCGGATCCCGGATGGATCAGGTGATCTTCGAAGAGTTCAAGGGGACGGGGAACAGCGAACTGGTCCTTTCCCGGGAGTTGGCGGACCGTCGGATCTTCCCCGCCATCGACCTGGTCGCCTCCGCCACCCGAAAGGAGGAGCTCCTCTTGGAGGATGACGCCCTCCTCCTCTCCCGGGCCCTTCGCCGGCAGTTCTCAGGGATGGGACCGTCCGAGGCCATGAACGAACTCCTCGGGGTCCTGAAGCGGACGGTCACCAACGCGGAACTTCTGGAAATGAGTCGGGCCTCCCTGAAGGGGTGAGGAAGGCTTCGCCCGGCCAGGAGCCCCTCGGGGAGCTTGCCCTGGACAGCCCCGCCGGGGTGTGTCTACCGGGATTCGCTCTCTCTGGGTTCCATCCTGCCTTCCGCCGTCCCCAGGGCCTCTCCCTCCTCCACCAGCGCCCGAAGGAAGCTCAGCGACGCGTCCAGCTGACCTCCCTGCAGGTCACCCATGCGGCCGGACAGATATCCCAGCAGTGGATTCCAGCCGAAGTCCCCCACCTCCTGCCATTCCACCCGGGTGCCGGCTCCCTCGGACGTCAGTTCCAGCCACCCCTGGATGACGATGGAGCCGCCCTCCACTTCCACGCGGTAGGCCACCCTTTCGTTCGGGGTCGCTTCAAGGATTACGAACTCCCCCTTCCCGTAGCCCGGGTCATCCCACCGACGTCCGGATCCCACGCCCGCATCCGGCCCGAATAGCTCCACTCCCGCCTCGGGAGAGGGGGTCCAGAGCTGCCATGCCTCGGCCCGGTGAAGGTAGGGGAAGACCTCCTCGGGAGGGGCGTCGATCCAGGCATCGCGCTGGGCGCTCCAGTCCGATGGCAGGAGGAACCCGATGGCCAGGATGGTGATGAGGAGGAGGGCGAAGGCCCCCAGGGCGAGCCCGACGATCCGGAGAGGTGCCATACCAGGGAGGGGGTGGGGGAGGGGGGAGCGATCGAAGGGGTGTCCCGCCCGGCTCCCTGTAACCTCCGCCTCCCCGGCTCGTGGTCAAGACCGGAGCCGGGGAGGCAGAGGGGCTTTCTATGCCTGGATCCGTTCCAGGAGGGCCTCTCGCTCCCCGTCGCCAAGGAATGGAGACCCCGGCAGGAGCCGGACCTCCTGCGCCAGGGTCTCGGCCCGATCGGCCTGGCCCAGGGCCCGGGCGAGATGGGCGGCATCGGCCAGGGCCTCCCCGGCCTGGACGAGGTCGCCGCGCCTGAGAGAAAGTCGACCCGCAGCCTCTGCATGCTCCAGGGCTTCCCGGGCTCGCCCGGCATAGTGGGCGGTCCAGGCGGCCATGCGCAGCGCGCTCACCTTCTGATCGTCGTCGTCCGCCCGAAGCCCCGCCGCCTTCCGATAGAGACGGGAAGCCTCGCTCCATCGGGCTGGGGTGTCATGAAGTGCCTGGGCCTGTTCCTCTCCGACGAGGGCCGGGGTGGAATGGTTTCAATCCTCCGATCGGTCCTCGGGCGAGACCAGGGCAGGAGGGGGTGGGTTCTGCTCGAAGAGGCGCCGGAGGGTGGGGAGGGCTGCGTTGAAGGGCTCCACGAGCCCGGGGTCGAAATGGGAGCCGGCTCGATCCCGGATCTGGCGCACGGCATCCGCCCAGGCGAGGCCGGGTCGGTAGGCCCGGGCGCTGGTCATGGCGTCCAGGGCGCCGGTCATCGCCACGATTCGCGCCGCCAGGGGGATGGCCTCGCCGGAGAGGCCATCCGGGTAGCCGGAACCGTCCCATCGCTCGTGGTGCCATCCGGTGACGGCCAGGACCAGTTCGTCTCCCAGGAGTGGAGTGAGAAGCGTTCTTCCCGTTTCGGGGTGGGCCCGGATCCGGTCGAACTCCTCGGGGGAAAGGGCCCCGGCCTTGTTGAGGATGGCCTTGGGTACCTCGATCTTACCCAGGTCGTGGACCCAGCAGGCCAGGCGTAGCCGCTCGGGGTCGATGCTGCGTCCTTCCGATCCCAGTTGATCCAGAATCGCCAGGCTGTAGTCCGCCACCCGCCGGCCATGTCCCCGGGTGAAGGGATCCCGCAGTTCCTGGGTTCGAACCAGGGAGAGAAGTCCTCGGAGAAGGGGGCGACGCAGTTCGTTGCCGTCCCCTTCTGCCAGCCGATTCCGGTCCCGCCGGGCTTCCAGCATCCGGTCGCGCCGGGCCAGGACATCCACCATGAGGGACTGGAGCGACCGCATCCGGACCGGGGTGAAAAGGAACCGGTCGGCGCCGGCGGCGAGGGCATCTGCGGCGCTCTGGGCGTCCTGGGCCTCGGCGATCACCAGGATTTGCGTGGCGGGCCACCGCGACTTCACGGCCTGGATGAACTCCATCCCAGAGAACGCCGACCCCGGTAGATCTGTGAGTACCACGTCGAACTCTTCGCCCAGGGCCCGAATGGCTTCCGATGCATCGGTCTCTCTGCGGAGGACGAACCCTTCCCGCTCCAGATATCCTCCGGTGGTCCGGGCCATGGTCTCGTCCCGGATCAGGAGGAGGACTTTTCGGCCCCGTCCGTATTCAAGGGTCGGGCGGGGGAGCAGGTCCGGGGATGGAGGGGTTCTTCCGATCTCTGAATCCGCTCTCGGGTAGGCCCAGCGTGTGGCCCGCGACGAGCTGTGGAAGGGATCGCGCCCCTCCTCCGTCTCAGCCGGATTCTGGAGGTCCAGGCCGACGGGCTCCGGGTCGGAGCGTGGCGTCCCCAGGGGTCCCATGTCCCGGCCGAAGACCCGCACCCGGTTCCGACCCTCTCGCTTGGCTCGGTGGAGGGCAAGGTCTGCTGCCGCCACGAGTTCGTCGGGATTCCGCATGCTGGGGTGGTAGGCGGCGACCCCTGCGGATACGGTAAGGGCACTCCTTGTAAGCCGGTTGGCCGCGAAGGCCTCCCGCATGCGTTCCGCGAAGGCTCGGGCCCCATCGTCGTCGGAGTCGACCATGACCGAGAGAAACTCCTCCCCTCCCAGCCTTGCCGAGAGATTCATCCTCCGGGTCTGTCCTCCCAGGAAACGGGCGAATTCCTTGAGGGCCTCGTCACCGGCGGTCCTTCCGTAGTGCCGGTTGTAGGCATCCAACTCGTCCATGTCGAAGACGACCACCGCCATGGGACGGCCCCGTTCCGCACCCCCGAAGACCGTTTCCAGGAAGACCCGGGCGTGTCGCTGGTTGGGAAGGCCCGTCATGGGATCGGTGAGGGCCAGGCTCTCCACGTCTCCTTCGTCCCTTCGGATCCGCTCCAGCATCCACCCCAGTCCCGGTCCCAGGAGCAGGAGGCCTCCCATCACCCATGGAAGGAGGGGGGACGGCGGACGCTCCGGGCCCACCAGCAGGATCTGGGTTACGAAGAGGATCCCCAGCCCGATGGCGATGCCTATCGCCGTCCCCCGCCATCCTCCCATATAGGAGAGGAGGAAGATGGGGAAGAGGAGGAGCAGCCACACAAGCGCTCCAGCCGGGTGCTGGGGGAGGAGGAGAGCTCCCAGGGAGGGAAGGAGGAACCCTCCGGCCAGGATCCAACGATCCCCGGGGCCCAGGGTCTCCCGGTAGCGCTCCAGGAGGGGCGGAATCATGACCGATTCAGGACCATGGCGATAAGGTCTCCTCTTCCGGAGGGACGACAGGTGGGCCGGGTTGGGCAGGTCCGGTTGGGCGGTTTGGGCGGGGGAGAATAACCCTCCGCCGACCGGTGCACCATGCCCTGCGCCGGTGCCATGAACCTGCTACGTATAAGATCGTTGACAGGGCGTCATGGCGTCGACTATACTCTTCGTAGCAACGCTCCGCCGGTCTCCTGGTCATGGTGCTGCAACGGCGCTCCCAGGGAGCGCCTCCGGTCCAGGCCACGAGGCGGAGCCCGTCCGAACCCAACCGGCGCTGGGGTGCCCATGATCGCAGCATGGATGATCTTCGGGGTGGTCATCACCGTCCTGGTGGCCCTGGCGGCGGTCCTCGCAGAGCGCGCCGGACGGGAGGTGGGGTCCGCCTCCCTTCGGTGGATCTGGGCGGGGGCCATGGCCGCACCAGCGGTCCTCCTCACCCTGGCGCTTGGCTCGTCGCACCTGAGGGGCAAGGCCGCACCCGTGGAGATGGAAGGGATGGCTCTCCTCCCCGAGGCGGCGCTTCTCGCCGGTCCCGAAAGCTCCCCTGTCCTCCTGACCGTGGCGGAAGGAGGGTGGCTGGACCGGATCGACGGGATGGTCCTCGGGGTGTGGGCGGTTCTGAGTGTGGCCCTCGCCCTCCGCTTCGTCGTCGGGGTGATCCAGCTTCGACGGCAGATGCGGGGTTGGCCCGAGGTGGACCTCCCCCAGGGACCGGTCCTCGTCTCCGGTGACACGGGGCCGGCCCTCCTGGGGCTCTTCCGCCGACAGGTGGTGCTCCCCCGATGGTGCCTGGCGCTGGATGACGCCCACCGGGAACTGATCCTGGCCCATGAGGCGGAGCACGCCCGCTCCCGGGACACCCTCCTTCTCACCGCCGGATGGGGTCTCCTCCTCCTCTTTCCCTGGAATCTCCCCCTGTGGGGGATGTACGCCCGCCTCCGGGAGGCGGTGGAGCTGGACTGCGATGCCCGCGTGACCCGGCGGTATCCAGGCAAGCGACGACGCTACGGGGAACTCCTCCTCATGGTGGGAGGGCACCGATCCGGTTCCAGCCCCCTCCCCCTGGCGACCTTCTCCGACCGCCCTTCCACCCTCGAACGGAGGATCGACATGCTGACCCGATCCGGTTTCCCCGTCTCCCGCCCCCGTGCCCTCCTCCTGGCCGGAGGTGGAATCCTCCTGGTGGCGGGTGCCTGCCTGATCCCGGGTCCGGATCGGATGGATTCCGTCACCGGCCCGGAGGAGGAGGAAGAGGTCGGCCAGCCTTCCGGATCAGTGGAATCCTCCCTGGAGGTGGCCCGGGAGCCCACCTTCACCCCCTTCACCCAGGCGCCGGAGGTACGCAACCGGGCGGAGATCGGGGCCGCCCTGGAAGCGGCCTATCCGACCCTCCTCCGGGACGCCGGGGTGGGCGGCACGACCCTCCTCCACTTCTTCATCGACACCGATGGGGCGGTGGGCTCGGTCCTGGTGGCCGAGAGTTCCGGTCATCCGGCCCTGGATGACGCCGCGGTTCGCGTGGGTTCCGTATTCGACTTCTCCCCGGCCATGAACCGGGACGAGGCGGTACCGGTGTGGATCCAGATCCCCGTCGCCTTCCAGCCGCGGGGCGGAGCAGAGGGAGCAGGGACGGCGCCCGGCCCCGAGGTCCGAGAGGAGCTTGCCCGCCAGGTTCTGGAGGCGGCTGACGCCCAGAGACGGAGCCTGCCCCAGCTCCAGGGCGAGAGCGACCTGGCGGGCGAGCTGGCCGATGGGCCCACCTTCACCCCCTTCACCCAGGCGCCGGAGTTGAGGAACCGGGGAGCGGTGGGGGAGGCGCTGGTCGAGGAATACCCCGCCCTCCTCCGGGATGCCGGGGTAGGCGGGCGCGTCCTTGTCCACGTCCTCATCGATGAGGACGGCGTGGTGCGACGGGTGGAGGTGGCCGAGGGTTCGGGGCATCCCGCCCTGGACGCCGCCGCCCTCCGGGTGGCCCAGGTCATGGCGTTCAGCGGGGCCCGGAACCGGGACGAGGCCGTGCCGGTGTGGGTCCAGCTTCCCATCACCTTCCAGCCCCGGTGATGTCCATGACCTTCTGGGGGGGGCGCTGACCTCTCCGGGCGCTGACCCCTCCGTGTCCTTCCGCTGACCCCTCCGGCTCCTCCCGCTGACCCCTCCGGCTCTTCCCACCCTTGCCGCCGGCGGGGATCCTGATAGCCTTCGCTGACGGGGAGGCGGGCCGCCTCTTCGTCCACTTCCGTCGGGGGTCCGGGGACGGGGGCGGATCCGGTTTTCCAGGCGGAAGGGGGGCGGCATGGCGGTGGAGACCTCGGAGGCCTCGCCCTGGAGGGCAAGGAGCGGGACCCTCCTCCATCGTCCCTTTCCCGCCCTCCTCCTGGTTTCGGGCGCAGTGCTTCTGGCCATGTCACCCTGGTTCACCGCGGCGGCGGCCGGGGCCCTCCTCCAGGAGCGCTACGACCTGGGAACCGGCCAGTTGGCATGGCTCACCGGAGCCGTGCAGATCGGGTTCGTGGCGGGGACTCTGGCGGCGGCGGTCCTCAACCTGGCCGACATCCTTCCCGCGGGACGGTACTTCGGGGTCTCGGCCCTCCTGGCGGCAGCGTCCAACGCCCTCCTCCTGGTGGCTCCGGGGTGGGTCACCCTCCTCCTTTTCCGTTTCCTCACCGGATTCTTCCTGGCCGGCGTCTACCCACCCGCCATGAAGATGGCGGCTACCTGGTTCCGCTCCCGACGAGGGATGGCCATCGGGACGGTGGTGGGAGCCCTCACGGTGGGGAAGGCCATCCCCTTCCTCCTTCGCGCCGCCGGGGAGGCCCCGGCCATCCCCGTGATTCCCGGAGCCAGCTTCGCCGCGGTCCTGGGGGGAGGGCTCATCCTGGCCGCGTATCGCGATGGCCCCCACCCCTTTCCCCGCCGTCCCTTTCGCTGGGGTCTGGTGGTGGAGGTGGTCCGGGATCGGAAGACCCGGCTCGCCACCTATGGGTACCTGGGACACATGTGGGAGCTCTATGCCATGTGGGGCACCGTCTCACTCTTCCTCGCCGCCCACCTGTCGGGCCAGCGCCCCGACCCGGGGTCAGCCGCGGCCGGGTGGGCGTTCTGGATCATCGCCGCCGGAGGGGTCGGGGCGGTGGTGGCCGGTGTCGTGGCCGACCGATGGGGACGCGAACGGGTGGCGGGGGGCGCCATGTTCCTTTCCGGTGGGCTGGCGCTCGGGGTGGGATGGCTGGTGCAGGCGCCGAGCTGGGTGGTGCTTCCCCTCCTCCTTCTCTGGGGGGTCGCCGTGGTGGCCGATTCCGCCCAATTCTCGGCCCTGGTCACCGAGGTGGCCCCGCCCCACGCGGCCGGCACGGCCCTCACCCTCCAGACCTCGGTGGGGTTCCTTCTCACCATCGTGACCCTCACCACCGTGCCCCTGGTGGCGGAGGCCTTCGGCTGGGGGGTGGCCTTCGCCCTCCTGGCTCCCGGCCCCGCCCTGGGAATCCTGGCTATGGTGCGGCTGGAACGGCTCCGGGGTGACCCCTCCCGGGGTCGTGTCTAGAAGGCTGTTGAAGCACTACAGGGACCACCGAGAAGGGGTCTTGCGCGACCCAAGCGCGATGCGCTTGGGTGCCCGGGCAAGGCGGGTTGCTGAAAGCGATGCGGTAGCATCGGTGAAGCGGTCCAACGAAGATCCAGGGCCGCAAACCCCCTTCTCCCTTCGGGTTGGGGCGGTAGGGAGCCCCCTCGGTCGTGGGCTCCCCTCGACGTAGCTTTCGCTATGCCGGCGGGTCGCCGCCTACGATGCGGCTCCCTGGCGCTCCCAACGCGGCCCACTCCCCTTTCCGATTACCCTTCTGGGCTCCGGGCAGGGCGATGGGAAAATGAAGGACAGTCGCAGGCTCCCAGTGGGTGAGGGGGCTCAGAGCCAGTCCCACCAGCGGGGATCCACCGAGATCAGGAACTGCCATTCTCCACCGGAGAGCCCCCGGGCCCCCTCAAGGCGGAGGAGGTCGTAGAGGAGCCCCACCCCTGCGGTGACCCCCACCCGGGCATTCCTGGACCCGGGGAGACCCCATGGATCCGGGTCCCCCCCACCGATCCAACCGCCGTACCCGCCCATCCGTCCCCGGATCAGGGGCGAGCCCAGGTCAACGGCACCCATGAGGCTTGCCTGGACGTGATGATCCCCGGCGAACCCGCGAAAGGGAAAGCCGGGAACCGTTCCCCGTCCTCCCAGGAGCCGGCGGTGCTGGAGGAGGGGCTCCCCCAGTCGGGTCCCGGCGGACACCTCCACCTGTAGCTCCCGCTCTCCCCGGGGCGGGCTCCACGCCATCCGTGTTCCCCCGTCGAGGCGAATGGAGACCCCCGGTTCGCCGGCCAGCGCCTCTCCATGGCCGCGGACCTCTCCCCGGGCTCCCAGGGGAAGTCGGTCGGCCAGCCCCCACCAGCCCACGCTCCCCCGAGCCAGGAACCCCTCGTCCACGGGAAGGACCGGTCGGAACCCCCGGTCGCCCCCCAGCGGAGCGGTGGTTACCTCGAGGGCATGAGACGCATGGTGTTCCACGCCCATCCCCAGACGAAGGCGTCCGCCATCGGGAAGCTGGCGCTCCATCTCGAAGGACCCGCCGGAGATCCGCCAGGGATCCAGGTAGTCTTCTCCCAAGACCAGAGCGCCGGCGCTACCCAGGAACGGAGCGATGGCCGGATCCACTCCCAGGTCCCCTCGCCCGTTCCAGCGCCCCCTCACAGCCACGACCCAGGGACCGGAGGTGATCCCCTCCAGCGAGAGCTCGGCTCGGGGGCGCGCGGCGGCGAAGGCCCATCCCCCGGATCCCCGGAGTTGGAGAATCCCGTTGGGACGGAAGCTGGCTCCGGCCCCCAGATCCAACCCTCGCGTCCGATCGTAGGCCAGGAAGGAGGAGATCGAGGGCAGGTGGATGCGAAGGGGGGAGAGGCCCGTGGGGGGCTGGTCTCGGATAAGGCGTGCCGCTCGGGCCTGCATCTCCCGTGGGTCGACCCGGGTGGCCACGGCGGCCACCCCGTCTCGCTCCATCCCGTCGAAGAGGCCCTCCCGGAAGGGGAAGGCCTCCCGCGCCGATGCCGGGAGCGTGGTGATGGGAGGACCGAATCGGAGCTCCGGGGGGATGGGCTCGTCGAACTGATACCCGCTGACCCTCAGGACGGCACGAATGACGGTGCCCACCCCCAGGTCCAGCTCAGGGATCTCACGCCTCACCTCCAGGATCTGTCGGTTGGGAAGCCAGAATCGCCCCTCCCATAGGCCGTAGTCCAATTCCACCGAGACCCGGTCGTTGCGACGGTCCACGTACGAGGACGGGGTGAAGGTGAAGGCCATTCGGACGAGTTGCCCATCGCCCCGGCTCAGGTGGAAGGTGCCCACGATGCCGGGCCTGGACGGATCCCGGGGCCGGACCTCGAGTTCATAGACCCTGAGGGCCTCCGGCGCCCCCGGAAGGGCGAGGGTGAGGGAGTCGGCCAGCCGGAAATCATAGGGCTCCAGCGACGGATCCACCCCCGGAAGCGCGGCCAGGGGGTGGGGCACGTCGGCGACGTCCATTCCCTGGCCCACCTGGATTTCGTCCCCGAAACCGTACTGGACCAGGGTGAGCCGGTCCAGGTAGTAGCGGAAATCCCGCACGGGGAGCCGGGTCTCGGAGCGCTCTCCCACGATCCGCTGGCGAACCTGGTCTGGGGATTCCCAGAAGAGTTCCACCGCCACCTGGTCGATCCGGATGAGCGCCCGCTCCCCCTCCTCCGGGTCCACGTAGAAGTAGATGTGCCCCTCGGTGAGGGCATGGTAGCTCTCGAGTCCCTCATCGTTCCGGACGGTCTGGCGGGCCCTTCGCGCCGCGTCCACCAGCTCCATGACCCGGGGGCTGTTCCACGCTCCCGGATCCTGGCTGGGTGGAGGGGTTGCCCGGGCGTCCTGGGCGGGGAATACCCCCAGGGCCAGTAGAACGAGGGAGAGGAGCACGACGGGGCAGGGGGTGGGGAGTGGGAGCGATGGACTCGAAGCAGAAGAGAGACGTCCAGTCTCCTCGGTTCCTCCGCTTTCCATTAAAATAGGGGCTTTCGAGGTATCGGGCTCGACCCCCTCGGCCTCACTACCCCGCATGCCCCTGTCTGCGGTCCCTATTTCGCCATATCCCTGGAACCACGTGCCTCACGAGACGATGCAAAAGGAAGTTCGGAGACGACGGACCTTCGCCATCATCTCCCATCCCGACGCTGGGAAGACGACCCTCACCGAGAAGCTACTTCTCTATGGTGGGGCGATCCACCTTGCGGGTTCGGTGAAGGCTCGGCGGGCCGCTCGTCACGCCACCTCCGACTGGATGGAGATGGAGCGGGAGCGGGGGATTTCGGTGACCTCCTCGGCGCTTCAGTTCGAGTACCGGGGATTCCGGATCAACCTCCTGGACACCCCTGGCCACCAGGACTTCTCCGAGGACACCTACCGCACCCTCATGGCGGCGGATTCGGCGGTGATGCTCCTGGACAACCGGAAGGGTGTGGAGGAGCAGACCCGGAAGCTCTTCGAAGTGTGCCGGCTGCGGAGCATCCCCATATTCACCTTCATCAACAAGTGCGACCGGGTGGGGGTCTCTCCCCTCCAGCTCCTGGACGACGTCGAGGCGGAATTGGGGATGGCCTGCGCGCCCCTCACCTGGCCCGTCTCCGACGGGACCAACTTCCTGGGGGTCTACGATCGGGGAGACCGGGCGCTTCATCTCTTCGAAAAAGGGGGGGACCACGGGGCCAGCCGTCCCCCCGCCAAGGTCGCGGGGCTCGAGGACCCGGAGGTGGAGATCCTCCTGGGAGCAGCCGCCACGGCGCGCCTGCGGGAAGAAGTGGAACTCCTGGACATGGCGGGGGCGGGGCTGGACGAGGCGGCGTTCGCCGCCGGGAAGGTCTCCCCCACCTTCTTCGGAAGCGCCCTCACCAACTTCGGAGTGGAGCCCTTCCTCCGGCGCTTTCTCGAGTATGCTCCGGCCCCACCCATCCGACCCTCCAGCGAAGGCCCCATCCACCCCGAGGACGAGCGCTTCACAGCCTTCATCTTCAAGATTCAGGCGAACATGGACCCCAAGCACCGGGACCGCCTGGCCTTCGCCCGGATCTGTTCGGGCCGGTACAATCCCGGGGAGACGGTGACCAACCTCCGTTCGGGGAAGGGGATCCGCCTCACCGAACCCCAGCAGTTCTTCGGCCAGGAGCGAGAGGCGGTGGAGACGGCGTGGCCCGGGGATGTGGTGGGGATCCACGATCGGGGCAACCTCCGCATCGGCGATACCCTGGCTTCGAAGGGTTCCCCCGCATTCGAGGCCATCCCCCCCTTCTCGCCGGAGCACTTCGCCAGGGTGCAGCTCCCGGACCCCCTCCGGCGGAAGCACCTGGACAAGGGGCTGAAGGAACTCTCCGAGGAGGGGGCCGTGCAGGTCTTCTACCAGGATGGGGTCAGCGGCCCGGCCCCCATCGTGGGCGCGGTGGGGACCCTCCAGTTCGATGTCCTCCTCCACCGGTTGGAGCATGAGTACGGGGTGAAGGCCCGCCTCGACCCCATGCCCTATCGTGACGCCCGATGGGTGGAGGGGCCCGACGCGGAAATCCGTCGGGTGGGAACGGCCCTCGACGCAGCCCTGGTGTTTGATCGCAACGACAAGCCCCTTCTCCTCTTCCGGAGTGAATGGGTGCGACAGGCCGCCGAGACCCGGGAAAAGGCGTTGTCCTTCCACCGGATGGCGCCGGAGTAGCCTTTCCGTCCCTCCAGTAGTTCAACAGCCTGCTGGGGGGCTCGGGACGAATACATTGCCAAGGTTTCTGAATAGCATCAGATTCTCTGATACTGCTGGACGTGGACCCCGAGGTGACCTCTCCCCTCACGACCCGGGTCAGCCATATGCGCCCTTCCCTACAGTTCCCCGCCACCCCTCCTCTCCCGCTCCTTTTCCCTCTCCTGTTTCTGCCCCTTC
Source organism: Gemmatimonadales bacterium (assembly GCA_007695225.1). Lineage (GTDB taxonomy): Bacteria > Gemmatimonadota > Gemmatimonadetes > Longimicrobiales > Gaopeijiaceae > T3Sed10-66. Next base: position 4,869 of record REED01000071.1, on the reverse strand, counting down.
TGGCCTTCGCTCCAGTTCAGGCCACGGCTCAGTCCCAGGAGAGCGCTGCCCTCACGGGGCGGGTCACCGACGCCGAGACCGGCGCTCCCATCGCCAGCGCTTCGGTCCAGCTCCTGGGCACGGTGAGCACCGGAGCCGTCACGAACGCCCAGGGACAGTTCTCATTCCGTATTCCGGCAGGCACCTACGCGGTGGTGGTCTCCACCCTCGGGTACGAGTCGCAGCGGGTGGACGCGGTTCGGGTCGGCGCGGGGGAGACCCAGACGGTGGATATCTCGCTCCGTTCCAGGGCGCTGGTCCTGAACCCCATCGTGGCCACGGTGGGACGCGTGGAGGAGAAGGCAGTGCAGGCCCCGGCCTCGGTGGCCGTGGTGAGCGAGGAGGAAATCCGCCTTCGTCCCACCACCACTCCGGCGGACCACCTCCGATCGGTGCCCGGCGTGGACATCGCCACCCATGGGCTCCAGGCGGGGAACGTGGTGGCTCGGGGATTCAACAACATCTTCTCCGGAGCCCTCCACATGCTCACGGACCATCGGATCGCGGGGATTCCGTCGCTGCGGGTGAACCTGATGCACTTCATCCCTTCCAACGACGAGGACGTGGAGCGGATGGAGGTGGTGCTGGGGCCCGGTTCGGCCCTCTACGGGCCCAACACCGCCAACGGGGTCCTCCATATCTTCACCCGCTCCCCCCTTCGGAGCCAGGGGACCTCGTTCTCGGTGGCGGGAGGGGAGCGGAGCCTCTTCCACGGAAACTTCCGGACGGCCCAGCTCCTCTCCGAGAACTTCGGGGTGAAGGTGTCGGGACAGTACATCCAAGGGGATGAGTGGGAATTCCGGGATCCGGTGGAGGTGCGGGCCCGGGAAGAAGCCCTCCAGCAGGATCCGGGAACCCGGATCGGACTCCGGGACTTCGGTTTGGAGCGGTGGTCGGGGGAGGTCCGGGCCGACTGGCAGGTGGATGATGCCACCACCGCGGTCTTCTCCGTGGGTCGGACCAACGCCTCCCAGTCGGTGGAACTCACCGGGGTGGGCGCCGCCCAGGTCCAGGACTGGGCCCTGACCCACTACCAGGCCCGGATGAACCGGGGGCGCCTCTTCTCGCAGGTCTACCTGAACACGAGCAACGCAGGGGAAACCTTTACCCTCCGGGATGGTCAACCCATCGTGGACGAGTCCCAACTCCTGGTGGGGCAGCTCCAGCACGGGATGGCGCCATGGGACCGACAGGACTTCATCTACGGACTCGACTACATCCGTACCATGCCCGAGACCCAGGGGACGGTGCACGGGCGGAACGAGGACGAGGACCAGTACGACGAGTTTGGCTTCTACCTCCAGTCCCAGACCGCGCTCACCCCCACCCTCAACCTGGTGGCGGCGGGGCGGATGGACTGGCACTCGGTCCTTCCGGATCCCGTCTTCTCCCCCCGGGCCGCCCTGGTCTATTCCCCCCGGGAGGGACAGAGCTTTCGGGCCACCTACAACCGGGCCTTCTCCACCCCCTCTTCGGTGAACCTCTTTCTGGACATCAACGCGGGACCGTTTCCCGATCCTGCCCTCGGGGGGCTGGGGTACGGCCTCCGGGCCCAGGGCACCCGGGACACCGGGTTCACCTTCCGACGGGCCGATGGCTCCCTCACGGGGATGCGATCGCCCTTCAATCCCCAGGGTCGGGATCGACTCCTCCCCGCCGAAGCGAGCGTCATGTGGCAGTTGGCGGTGGGGGTTCTCCAGGCGCAGCAGGCCATCGATGTCCAGACCGCCCAGTTCCTCCTCCAGCAGACCCCTTCCGCTGGAGAGGTGGGGATGGCCTATGTAGATGTCCTGGGGTCCCCGCAGCCCCGGCCCCTGACCGGGGATGTGCAGCTCAACCTCCCTCCCATCCAGGAGTCCAACACCACCACATGGGAGTTGGGGTACAAGGGGCTTCTGGGAGACAGACTCCTCCTGGCCGCTGATGTCTGGTACTCGCAGCGGGACAACTTCGTATCGGCCCTCCGGCCCTCAACACCCCTCCTCTTCCTGGAGGGTCAGAGCCTGGGGCAGTTCGCGGTGCCGCGCCTGACCCAGCATCTCATGGAGCGGGGTCTTCCCCAGGAGCAGGCGCAGCAGTCGGCGGTGGACATCGTCACCGGGATGGCGGGGATCCCCGTCGGGGTGCTTTCTTCCGACGAGGTGAGTTCGGCCGCGGGCCGATCCGACTTCTTGGTCACCTACCGGAACTTCGGCGAGGTGGAGCTGTGGGGGGGCGACCTCTCGGCCCGCCTCCTCCTCAACGACCTCTGGAGCGTGAGCGCGGCCGCATCCTGGGCCAGCAGGGACCACTTCGAGACCGACGGAGAACTTATCGCCCTGAACGCCCCGACCCGGAAGCTAAGCGCCAGCGCGATGTACCGGGACGACCTCCGCGGCTTGAACGGAGAGGCCCGACTCCGCTACAACTCGGAGTTTCCTGTGCTCTCGGCGCCCTACGTGGCCACGGAGTGCCTGGGACAGACCGGGCCTTTGGTGGAGCCCTGCGTCGAGAGCTTCGCCCTGGTGGACCTGAGCATGGGATACCGGCTTGCCGCTATCCCTGGGGCTTCGGTGCAACTCAGCGTCCAGAATGCCTTTGATTCGGGCTATCGGAGCTTCGCCGGCGTGCCCGCTATCGGGCGGATGGCCCTCCTCCGTCTCCGCTACGAATTCTGAAGGACCCACGCGCCTTACGTGCGCCCACTCACCACCGGATCGACGGCGGCAACCTGGGAGTCGATTCCCAGGTCGCCGGCCGTCCCGGTATCTCCAACTCCTTTCCTGCCAACCCCGCCCTTCCGTGATCCTACGCTGTACGTCATGCGAAAGCCTTGAACCCGTTCGCCTCGACCCCTCGGGGACAGGGCCGTGCCCCAGGTGCGGCTCCATCCTCCGGACCGATGCCCCCCTTCCACTGCGGGGTGAGGACTTCCGTGCGTCTGTCCTCGGCGCTCCGGTTCCGGTCCTGGTGGACTTCCATGCCGAGTGGTGCGGTCCCTGCAAATGGATCGTGCCCACCCTGGAAGAGGTGGCCCGTGCGAGGGCCGGGGAACTCCTGGTGGTCAAGGTGGACACCGACGAGGCGCCGGAGCTGGCGGAGGAATACCGGATCACCAGCGTACCCACCGTCGTGCTCTTCCAGGATGGGAGAGAAGTGGATCGAAGCCGGGGGGTGGAGCCCCATCGGGTGAAGCAGATGGCCGGCATGGAGCGGGAGGGCGCGGGGCCGGGCAGGGCCAGCACCGGCAGGGCCGGCACTGACCCACCTGGAGGGATTCCCTGAAGCAGGAGTCAAACGATGGCGAAAAGCGAACGACAGGCGGCCATTCTCGAGATCGTCAAGCGAAATCGATTCGGGAGCCAGGAGGCTCTCCGGGAGGTGCTGGGAGAGCAGGGGTTCGATGTCACCCAGGCCACCCTTTCCCGGGATATCCGCGACCTCAGGCTGGTCAAGGTCACCGGGGCCGACGGTCAGCCCTATTACATGCTTCCCGAGGAGTGGGAGACCACGCCGCCTCTGGAGGGCCTGCTCCCCACCCTCTTCCTGGCGGCGGAGGGCACCGGCAATCTCCTTGTCCTCCGCACCATGACCGGCGGTGCGCAGGCCGTGGCCCTGGGGATCGACTGGGAGGAGTGGCCCGAGGTCCTGGGGACCATCGCCGGGGTGGATACCATCCTACTCATCCTCCGCTCCTCGGACCACCTGGCTACGGTGAAGGAACGGGTGGAGGCCATCGCCCGGGCCAAGCGGTAGGGGGCCAGGTCCCCGCTGGCTCCTTTCCCACCCGTCGGTGGGTCCTCTCCCTGGCTCCGATCGCATCCTGGAACCTGCAGTACCCGGCTGACCTGCCCGTTGCGTGTGGGCTTCCGATGCGTATTCATTCCCTATGCAAACCAATCCGATGCAGTCCCGGGCAGGAAATGAATTTCCCTCACCGGTCGAGGTGGGTGTGATCGGGGGGAGCGGGTATACCGGGAGGGAACTCCTTCTCCTTCTGGGGCGTCATCCGGGGGTGGAGGTGGCATTCGCCACGTCCCGGGGGGAGGCCGGCCTTGCGTCCCCCTGTCCCGGTGTACCGTACACGCCACCGGATGAGGAGCAGGCACGGGAGGTGGAGGTCCTCTTCCTGTGCCTCCCCCACGGGAAGGCGGCCGACTGGGTGCAGAGGATCCCCCAGGGACCCCGGATCGTGGACCTCACCGCCGACCACCGGCCCGGATCCGGCGGGGAAGCCGAGGCCGTCTTCGGTCTCAACGAGTGGAACCGCCCGCAGGTGGAGGAGGCCCGCCTGGTGGCCAACCCCGGATGCTACCCCACGGGCGTCCTCCTCTCCCTTCTCCCCCTCCTGGAGGCGGGCGTGGTGGACCCCCATCGGCTCACTGTGGTCAACGCGGCGTCGGGGGTCACCGGTGCGGGCCGGGCGCCCCGACGTGATCTCCTATTCGCCGAGGTGGCGGGGAACTTCAAGGCCTACGGCTGGGGAAACCGGCATCGGCACCTGAAGGAGATGCGGGCGTTGATGGGCTCCCGGCTCCAGATCCTCTTCCAGCCCCACCTCCTCCCCCTTCCCCGTGGAATCCTGGAGACCATCGTCCTGCCGGTCCTTCCAGGGGTGGACGCCGGAAGGATCCAGCAGGTCTGGTCTTCCCGGTACCAGGAGGAGCCGGTGGTACAGATCCTGGCGGACGGTCTTCCTGAGCTGACAGCGGTCGTGGGCACGGACCGGCTGGTCCTGGGGGCCGTAGAGGCCGAGGAGACTGGAGCTCCGGTGGTCCTCCTGGGAGCCGCGCTGGACAACCTGGGGAAGGGGGCCGCAGGGCAGGCGGTCCAGAATCTGAACGCCATGCA
>REED01000086.1 GCA_007695225.1 Gemmatimonadales bacterium | reverse complement strand
TAGAAGGCCGTTGAAGAAGTAGAGGGGCCACCGGGAAGGGGTCTTGCGCGACCCAGGCGCGACGCGCTTGGGTGCCCGGTCGAGGCGGGGCGCCGACAGCGATGCGGTAGCATCGGTGAAGCGGCCCAACGAAGATCCAGGGCCGCAACCCCCCTTCCCCCTTCGGGTTGGGGCGGCAGGGGCCCGCCTCGGTCGTTGGCCCGCCTCGACGTAGCTACTGCTATGTCTTCGACGGGCCGCCTACGTAGCGGGGGGCACCGCCGCGTAGCGGTGGTCCGGCGCTCCCAACGGCGGCCCCTCTACTTCTTCAACGGACTTCTAGTGTGGTGAGTCAGACGTCGAACTCAATGCCCTGGGCCAGTGGGAGGACGGCGCCCCAGTTGGTGGTGTTGGTCTGCCGACGCATGTAGGCCTTCCAGGCGTCGGAGCCCGATTCCCGGCCGCCGCCCGTTTCCTTTTCTCCCCCGAATGCCCCTCCGATCTCCGCCCCGCTGGTCCCGATGTTCACATTGGCGATTCCGCAGTCGGAGCCCCGGGCACTGAGGAAGGCCTCGGCCTCCCTGAGATTGGTGGTGAAGATGGCCGAACTGAGCCCCTGCCGGACCCCGTTCTGAAGGGCGATGGCCTCCTCCAGTTCCGTATACCGGATCAGGTAGAGGATGGGGGCGAAGGTCTCCTCCTGAACGATGGGGAAGTGGTTTTCGGCGATGCAGATGGCGGGACGGACATAGGTCCCGGATTCGTATCCCTCTCCCTCCAGGACCTCCCCCCCGGTCACCAGCTCGCCTCCGGCTGCCTGCACCGCCTCCAGGGCCTCGCCCATGGCCCGGACCGCGTCGGAGTCGATGAGGGGACCCATGAGGGTTCCCGCTTCCAGTGGATTCCCGATCCGGATCCCCTCATAGGCCTGCACCAGGCGATCCCGGACCTGATCGAAAATGGCGTCGTGGACGATGAGCCGGCGGGTCGAGGTGCAGCGCTGACCCGCCGTTCCCACCGCCCCGAAGACCACCGCCCGAAGCGCCAATTCAAGGTCGGCGTTCTCCGTCAGGATGATGGCGTTGTTACCTCCCAGCTCCAGGATCGTCCGCCCGAGACGGGCCCCCGCGACCTGGGCCACTTCCTTCCCCATACGGATGGAGCCGGTGGCGGAGATCAGGGGGATGCGCCGGTCCGAGGTGAGGTGCTCGCCCACGGCTCGACCTCCCTGGACGAGATTGAAGATCCCTTCCGGGAGGCCGTTGCGCTCCAGGACCCGGGCCAGGATCCGCTGCACGGCCACCCCGCACACCGGGGTCTTCTCCGATGGCTTCCAGATCACCACGTCGCCACAGACGGCGGCGATCATGGCGTTCCAGGAGTAGACCGCCACGGGAAAGTTGAAGGCGGAGATGACGCCCACCGGACCCAGGGGGTGCCACTGCTCGTAGAGTCGGTGTTCCGGGCGTTCCGAGGGCATGGTCCTTCCGTACAACATCCGGGACTGGCCCACTGCGAAGTCGCAGATGTCGATCATCTCCTGGACCTCGCCCTTCCCCTCCTCCAGGATCTTTCCCATCTCCAGGGCCACGAGGCGGCCCAGGTCCTCTTTGTGGCGCCGGAGCTCATCTCCGATCTGGCGGATGATCTCTCCTCTCCCCGGGGCCGGGCGCTCCCTCCAGAGCTGGAAGGCGGCCTCGGCGGTCTCCACGACCCGGTCGTACTCCTTCCGGGTGGTGACCGGCACCCGGGCGATGCGCCCACCGTCGATAGGGGAGACGCTATCCAGGGATTCGTCGCCGGCACCGAAGAACTCCTGTCCCGTGCTGGTGCCGGGAAGGACGGGGCCTGAAACCCCCAGGCGTTGGAGGAAGTCGCGGCTGGTCTCGGCGGAAGGGGTCATGGCGAGCGGGCTGGGACGAGGGGAAGAAGAAGGGGGGGGGGTCTGCAAGGACATGTCGAGAGCCAGCCGAACGGCACCGGGTGCTTGAGCGGAGGGGGGCGCAGTGGACTGCCTCTCGCGTGGTCAGCAGGCTCTCGGCACGATCCGGGGCGGCATCCGACGATCTCTCAGAAGAGAACGTAACCAGCGGTCCCCTCCGGCGAAAAGGAGTCGGACCGGGGAGGGATCCTGAGGGTGTCCGCCTACGATGGAGCGGGACGGCGCTCCCAACGGCGGCCCCTCTACTTCTTCAACGTCACTTCTTCAACCTCACTTCTTCCACCTCCTTCCAGGCCAGACTCCCGGAAGGTTTGCCTTGGGCGGATACCGCCCGCAAGATGCCCGGGACCCAGCGATCGCCGGGGAGCGGTGCCACATTCGTCGAGATCAGACCCCGGGAGGGAGCGGCATGGACGTGAAGGAGGCCATTCGAGGGCGTCGAACCGTGAAGCGGTATGCGGCCCGGCCCATTCATTCTTCCACCCTTGAGGCCCTCCTGGAGCTGGCCGTATGGGCACCCAACCACCGGATGACGGAACCCTGGAGCTTCCGGGTCCTGGGGCCAGAGGCCAAACGGTTCTACGGGGAGACCCTCGGGAGGCTGCGCGCCCGCAAGGTGGACGACCCTGCGGTGGCCGAGACCCTGCGCCGTCGATCCATTGAGAATGCCCTGGCCACCCCGGCTACCCTGGCCTTCCTCCAGCGACTTGACCCGGACCCGGGGATCCGGGAAGAGGACTACGCTGCCATCTACATGGGGATTCAGAACCTGCTCCTGGGGGCCACAGCAGACGGGCTGGTGGCCCAGGTGAAGACAGGCCCGGTCCTTGAGGACCCCGCATTCCGTGCCGCCCTGGATGTGTCCGACGGGGAGCGGGTGGTGGCCCTGGTCCACCTGGGAGAAGCCCTGGAGACTCCATCTCCCCGCCCCAGGACACCGGCGGTGGAGCGGACCCACTGGTTGGCATGAAGCCCGAGGCCACCGATCGCCGTGGTTCTGGATCCTGACTCCCTTGCAATTCAGAAGAAAAACCGCCATTTGTGAAAGGATACGGTCTACCCTCGTTCGATAGCGAGCAATTCCCGGGACGGACGGGGGGTGCCGCATTTTTGTGTTGTCCCATTTCTCTAATGGGGATTTCCCAACGCCAGCGACGGAGTACAGGATGAGTCCTACGCTACAGTGGAAGAGAGCTCGAGGGGCGGCCATCGCCATGGCCGCCGCTCTGCTTCTGGCCCTGGCCCCCCCGGCCTCGGCCCAGCAGACCGGCACCGTGCAGGGGTCGGTTGTGGATGCCCAGTCCCTTCGACCGCTGGCAGGGGCCCAAGTCACGATTCCCGGGACCAACCTGGGAGGCCTGACCAACGCGCAGGGCCGCTTCACCGTCTCCGCAGTGCCTGCAGGTGAAGTCACCGTGCGGGTGCAGAGCCTGGGATTCACCACCGGCGAGCAGACCGTGACGGTCACCGCCGGCGGCACGGCCTCGATGGAGTTCCAGCTCCGGGTCTCGGCCCTGGCCCTGGACGAGATCGTGGCCACCGGCGTGGGGCAGGCCACCGCCCGACGCCAGCTCTCCACCTCGGTGGCGGTGCTGGGGGCGGAGGAGATCCGCCAGGCGCCGGTGCAGACCGTGGACCAGCTCCTCCAGGGGCGCGTTGCCGGTGCTTCGGTGAACGCCGTGTCGGCCCAGCCCGGAACCGCTTCCCTCATGAACTTCCGGGGGATCTCCAGCGTCTTCGGCGCCCAGACCCCCGTCATCTATGTGGACGGGGTGCGGGTGGACAACTCCCAGAGCACCGCCGCCGGGACCGGGGGTGAGCAGACCTCGGCCCTGGCCGAGCTCCTCACCGCCGACATCGAGCGCATCGAGATCACCAAGGGGGGCGCGGCCAGCACCCTCTACGGATCCGATGCCGCCACCGGCGTCATCCAGATCTTCACCCGCCGCGGAACCCCGGGGGCTCCCCGGATCACCGCCCGGGTGGAGCAGGGGGTGGACACGCCTGAGCTCAGATACATGCTGGACGCCGGCCTGATCTACCCCGGCCAGGTGGAGAACGGGAACGTGCCGGCGGACTTCCTGGCGCGGGAGTATTTCCGGAACGGCCACAACCAGTCCTACAGCCTGAGCGTGAGTGGTGGTACGGGAGACGTGACCTACTCCATGAGCGGTCAGCTCCAGCAGGGCGACGGGATCCAGCCCAAGAACCAGAGCGAGCTCTTCGGGCTCCGGGGCGGGATGCAGGCCCAGCTCTCCGATCGGTTCGTGGCGAACTTCTCCGGTGGGTACACCCGGACCAACTTCGGCCGCCTCTTCAACGGGTCCGCCATCTCCGACCCCCTCACCGCGATGGAGGTGGGGGACGCCCTCTTCTTCGGGCAGACCGACGACCTGAACGTGGCGCTGGATCGGTTCCTCATGCCGGACATCGACGAGTCGGTGAACCGCTTCCAGTTCAGCACCGGGTTCACCTACCAGATCTCGGACTACCTGAGCAGTCGGGCCTCGGTGGGGGTGGATCACCGGAACAACCAGCAGCGGATCTTCCAGCCGGTGGGCTTCATCCCCGGCAACGTGGAGGGGTCCCTGAACCGGAGGCAGCGGGAGTTCACCTCGGTGACCATGGACGCCGCCGCCACCTTCTCCTACCCCACCGACGGGGACATCACCTCCAGCTTCACCGTGGGGGCCCAGGGATTCCGGGACAACACCAGCGTCGTGAACGGCTTCGGACGGGGCTTCGCCCTTCCGGGCTCCAAGGACTTCAGCGAGGCCGCCGATGTGACGGCCTTCGAGAACAACTCCCAGCTCTTTACCGGCGGAGTCTTCTTCGACGAGCAGATCGGGCTCTGGGGACGGCTCTTCGTCAACCTGGGAATGCGGATCGACGCCGGAACCAGCTTCGGGGACGAGGTCTCCTTCGAGGCCTACCCCAAGGCCGGAGTCGCCTACAACATCTCCGACGAGCTCTTCTTCCAGGATGCCATGGGGAACCTGGTCAATCAGTTCCGGTTCCGGGCGGCTTACGGTGAGACGGGGAAGTTCCCGCCTCCCTTCCTCCGGGACCGGACCTTCGACGCCACCTCCTTCCGTGGTGAGGCGGCGCCCCGCTTCGACAACCCTGGAAACCCGGACCTCCGACCCGAGGTCACCGAGACGCTGGAGTTCGGCTTCGACGCCGGGTTCCTGAATGACCGCATCGGGGTGGACTTCACCTACTACGACGCCCGGACCAAGGACGCCCTCTTCTTCGTTCCCGAGCAGCCCGTCACCGGACAGGGCACGCAGATCCGGAACGTGGGGACCATCGAAAACAGTGGGATCGAACTGGAGGTGAACGTCCAGGTCCTGAACCGTCCCAACTTCGCCTGGAGCCTGGGTTCCACCTACCAGACCGTGGACAACCTGGTGACGGACACCGGGGGATCACCCCCCTTCTTCCTGGCCGGGCCCCGGGCCCACCAGCGGATCGCCGAGGGACACCCGGTGGGCGCCTGGTTCGTGGACACCCCGCTGGACACCACCGGAGATGGACTCCTGGACGGCACCCACCAGGTCTACACCGGAAAGGGTCCCACTCCGACGAAGAGCGGAAGCTTCTCCACCCGGATGACCCTGTACGGGAACCTCTACGTCTCCGCCATGGCCGACTGGGCCACCGGGCACGAGGTGTTCGACTTCGGTTCCCTCTGGGCCACCTTCAATGGAATCGCCCGGAAGGAACTGGTGGATGAGGACTTCGAGTTCCCCATCCGATACACCCGCGACGGGGAGCGCATCGGCCGGTACAGCCAGGGTGCGGCCCGCTCCGCCTTCCTCGAGGATGGGGACTGGCTGAAGCTCCGCGAGATCTCGGTCCGGTACGCCCTCCCCGCAGACCTGGCCACCCGGCTCGGTGCCTCGCAGGGAACCGTCTATGGGAGCGTGCGCAACGCGGCGATCTGGTCCGCCAGCCAAATGGTGGACGGTGAGCTGGCCGGTGTCGGCGTAGGGGGCGGTCTGACCCTGGGGGGACAGACCAGCGTCACCCTCTCCCCGCCCCGGTCCTTCCGGTTCGGCGTGGAGTTCACGTTCTGATGCGGGCCCGTACGAAGGGTCTCGACGGTTTCATCGAGGGAGATGATCGGATGACGATTTCGAATACACGAGGGAGGAGTTCCGGCGGTGGCCGGGGACTCCGTTCCCTCCTCTTCACCGCGGTCCTCATGGGCGCGGTGGCTGGATGCGACTTTCTGGACCCCACCGACGTGGAAAACCCCCGGACCACGGCGGAGGACCTGGCCCGGGCGGCGGAGCCGGTGCGGGCGCTCCTTCCGGGAGCCCGGGCCCAGTTTGCCCGGACGGTGAGTGCCCAGGTGACGATCTCGGAGGTGGTGAGTGACAACTACTCCATCCAGGGCACGGGGCTGGACTCCCAGTACGACGAACCCCGGGGGATCACCGCGGACCTGGTGAACTCAACGTCCTCCGCCCAGGGGATCTACTGGAATACCCAGGAGCTGCGGGCGCTCACCGACTTCATCCTGGACGACATCGCCCCAGGGGACGGTACCGCCACCCCCACGCAGCTGGCCGAGGTCCGGTACTACCGGGGAATGGCCTACCTCTTCCAGGGTGAGAACTTCACCCACGCCCCCACTGAGCGGGACGGCGCCCCGGTGCCGGCGTCCGAGCTTCTCGCTCGGGCGGTGAGCGAGCTCGAGGGATCGCTGGCCACCTCAGGTTCCGGGACCTTCGCCCTGGCGGCCCGGGCGGGTCTGGCCCGAGCCCATCGGCTTCTCGGGAATGCAGGGGCGGCTACCCAGGCGGCGGAGCAGGTCCTGGCGGCCGACGGGTCGTTCCTCTTCGAGCAGGCCTACGACGCCACGGGGATCACCAACGGCCCCAACACCTACCTGGTGATCCGGGCCATCAAGGAGATGCAGCCCCTCCCCAGGCTCGACTTCCTGGATCCCAAGTTCATCCGCCGGGATTCCCCCATTGCCGTGGCGAAGGCCGAGGAGATGCATCTCATCCTGGCCGAAGCCGCCCTGGCGGCAGGGAACACCCAGGCTGGAAAGGGTCACCTGGTGAACGCCATCAACCTGGCGGGTCAGCGGGGAGTGGAGCTCTGGGCCGATGACGACCAGCGGCTGAACGATGACCTCTCGCCCCGGCCCCGGGATGCGGAGATCCTGGTGCGGGCCGATCCCGACAGCCCCTTCCGGGCAGGACTCGTCCTGAGCCGCCCCGGTGTGGAGAATCCCGTCCCGGTGGTCTCAGCCACCTCCCTGGACGCGGACAGCGTCCAGGCCCTCACCGATGGCGACGAGATCTGGCATGCCTTCCACCTGGCCCGTCAGGAGATCATGTTCCTGGAGGGCCGTCGGATGTCGGACCTGGGGATCCGCCTGCCCATGATGCGGCGGGAGATCGACGTGAACCCCAGCATCAGCGTGGGGGGGCCAGGCACCACGGTGACGGTGCCGGACTATATTCCGCCCCTGAACCAGATGGATCTCTTCGATCCCCGCACCCCCTACTCGGGCGGGGAACTGGTGACCACGGAGGTCACCATCCGGTTCGACCTCAACCGGATTCTCACCCAGAATCAGGTGAGTCCCTTTCTGAACTGAGGCCTGAGGTAGGATAGGGGTTGGGCCGAGACAGGACTGGGATCGCCCGGGACCTTGCCTCCCACCGCCGATAGGGTGGCTGGGGGGCGGGGTTCCGGGCGATTCTCATTTGTGGTTTGCTTGCACCGTATTCCCGGTCTGTCTACTCTCCCCATTCTCGGTCTCCCCCCCTTTCCGGCCACCGGACGGAGGCAGGTCCATGTCCAGGCGCTCCACCTCGCGGAACCAGCCGCAAAACTCCTTCGACCATGTCTGTGATCTCCTGGAGGACGCCCTCACCGGCGGTTTCCGCCAGGAGCTCATCGAGACGCTCCTGACCGGCGGGGATGAGAGCCAAGCCCTGGCCCGCCTCCGGTCCGCCATGGGCGCCCACGCCTTCCACACCCCTTCCGGAGGTCTGGCCCTTCGACCGCTGGTCCGGGACTTCGACCGGAAGACCATGAAGGAGGGGTTCCAGGTCCTGAAGGACTGGGACGGGCGGGCCGCCCGGTTCCGGAAGGAGATCGTGGCGGTAGACATGCTGGACTACTATGCCCGCGCCGGAAGCGAAGCCGCTCCCGTGCGTCAGGGGATGGCGGTTCTGCTGGATAACTACTTCCTCTACCTCCTGGCCCTCCTCTCCCTCCGGGCGTGGGATGAGGGGGACGCCAACGAGAACCTGGGCCGACTGGAGTCCCTCCTGCAGGCGCTGAACGGGGAAGGGGGGGGCGGCTATCCCTTCCTCGAGACGGTGGAAGGCCTCCTCTGGATCGCCATTTCCAACTACCACCCCGACGACGGGGCCTATGATCGCCTCCTTGAGAAGGTCCGGTCCCTGAACGAGGAGAGGAGGATGCGCTTCGCCCTCATCGGCTCCCCGGTCCTGGGAACCCACCTGCGGTGGGGGTTCGAGGCGTACTACAAGCGGGACCTGAACCTGCTTCGCCGGGACAATTTCGCCGACTATCCCTGGCTCCTCTTCTCCCTGGCCACCCTGATGGATCGGTATCATGAGATGCGGGAAGCGGGGACCTCGGTGGAGGACCGGAAGGAGTTGGTACTGGCCCTGCTCAACGGTCTCACCTCCGACCCCCCGGCCTTTGCCGGAACGCTCCCTCCCGCGCTGGCGGCTCACGCCGAGGAGCAGGCCCGTTTCTCCCAACTCTACCATCGCTACCGGGAGGACCTCCTGGAGGAATTCGAGCCCTTTCGGCCCTCGGAGGAGCGCTACTCTCCCATCGCCTTCCACTTCAACTTCCCCCACAACGCCCTGAAGGCCATGGTGGGGATGGCCCTCACCGGGTGGCCCCTCCCCAGGCTTCCCCTGGAAGCCGTCTTCGAGGATCCGGAGATCTCGGAGAGGGAAGGGGAGTCGCCGGAGGCGCTGGCCCGCATCCTCATGGCCCACAGTCGGGCGAATCCGGAGCAGATCGGCTCCCGTCGGGTGATGGTCATGACCTACATGCCCCGGACCGGGCTCCGACGCTTTCGGGCCACGGTGTGGGGCGATCCGGATCCCCTTGCAGAGGGATCCGGGGACGGAGAGGAGGTTGGGGAGGTCGGCGGGGAGGTGGGAGTAGCGGCCGGGGATTCCCCTCTCCAGGAATCCGGCGATCCTGGGGAGCGAACGGACCGCCTTACCGGGAGTCCCTTCCAGCGAGGGGACACGGTGGAGGAGTCGGAACTCGCCTGACCCGCTCACCTCACCCGCTCGCCCTGGCTGCTCACCCGATCCGTACGCCCGACCCGCTCACGCGACCCGCTCACCCCACCTGGTTGGAGGGCCTGGATCCGCCTGGAAGATCCGGGGAGCGCGACCTACCAGACCCGGTTCCGCTCCTCCCGGTCATCGGGGACGAATCGATCCCGGGCGGGCATCACCACCTGGGGAAGGGTCTCCCGGTCCATGGTCTCGTCCGCGCCCACCAGGTCGTTGAGATAGAGGAGGTGGGCGGTGATGGCGTAGACCTCCTCGTCAGTGAGGCTGCCGGGGCGGTCGAAGGGCATGGACCGCCGCACGTAGTCGAAGACGGTGGTGGCGTAGGGCCAGTAGCTCCCGATGGTCCGGGGTCCTTCCATCCCGTCCCCGAAGTCGAAGGCATCGTCCGTGATCCGTCCCGCGAGCTGGCCCCCCAGGCCTCCTTCGCCCTGGCTGCCATGGCACGCGGCGCACTGGGCCGCGTAGAGGGGGCCGCCCTCCCGGGCGGTTCCGCTCCCCGCAGGGAGCCCCCGGCCGTCGGGCATAACGGCGATGGCCAGGGCGGCGATCTCCCCATCGCCGGCCGGGCGGCCCAGGCCAAAGCGCTCGGGAAGGGGTTCGGAGGAGGCCCGCGCCCCACCATCCCCCTCGGATCCGGGTGCGCGCTCGCTCCCACCCGGGGCGCATCCCCCCAACGCGTACCCCATGCCAAGGCCCAGGGCGAGGCCAAGGGAGAGAGTGGATCGAAGGCCCCTCATCCCCATACCTCCGTTCGATAGACTACCGTGCCGTCAGGACGGATGCGCCAGCCGGTGATGGGGTTCAGGTGGTAGCTCGTGCCCACGCCCCGGGCCTGGACCAGTTCCCGCTGGGTCGGCTGGACGTACCCCGTTTCATCGGTGGTTCGACTCAGGATGGTGGCTTCCTCTCCGTCCCACCGCCACATGTACCGGAATCGGACGTGGGCCTTGGGGAGGATGGGTTCCTGCAGGTCGGCTCGGTGCCAGGTGGCGCCCTCGTCGAAGCTGAGTTCCGCCGAGCGGATCCGGCCCCGACCACTCCAGGCGATCCCCCGGACCTCCATCCAGCCCGGCGTCACCCGTCCCGGGTGGCAGGGGTGGGTGATGATGGATCGGGCATCCATGACGAAGCTGAATTGCCGGGCCTTTCCCCCCGTGAGGGGATCGGTGTACCGGCTGGTCTCCTCCCGGGTCATGAAGGGGCCATCGGAGAGCTCGATGCGCCGGAGCCACTTCACGCTGGCGTTCCCCTCCCATCCGGGGAGGAACAGCCGGGCCGGGTAGCCGTTCTCCGGCCGAAGGGCCTCGCCATTCTGACCGTAGGCGATGAGGGCGTCGTCCCAGGCCTTCTCCACCGGGATGCTCCGGGTCATGACGGCGGCGTCCTGCCCTTCCGCCAGGAACCAGGTGGCCTCGGGAAGGACGCCCACTTCCCGGAAGAGGGTGGCCAGGGGAACGCCGGTCCACTCGCTCTGGCTGGTGAGGCCGCAGATCTGCTGGGGGGTGGTCTCCTCTCCGGCGTTCCGGGGAAAGTTTCCGGCGCATTCCATGAACCGGATCTCAGACACCGAGGGGAAGCGCTTGAGCTCCTCCAGGGTGAAGACCATGGGTCGCTCCACCATCCCGTGGATGAGGAGGGAGTAGCGATCCGGGTCGATGAGGGGAACCCCGCCGTGGTGTCGCTCGAAGTGGAGGTCCGACGGAGTCACCGTGCCCAGGAGATCCTGGAGCGGGGTCCGGGAAGAGGTCAGGCGGGGGTGGAGGAGCCGGACCGGTTGTTCGAAGGGGGAGCGGCTTCCCACCAGGCTGGCGGGAGGACCCTGGACCCGGGTCGGGTCCGGTGGCACCGGGATCTCCGCCTCCTGGGCCAGGGAGGGGGTGACCCCGGTCACTCCCTTCAGGACGCCGGCCCCCAGGGCTCCGGCCGCGCCAGCCACGAAGGTCCGGCGGTTCATGGACGGCTTCTTCGGCATCACCACCTCGGGGTGAGAACCTGTTCCGCCCGGGGGAAGCTTCCGAGCGGCGGGAGGGCATGGGTGACCCCTGTCCCGAAGCCCCATCATGCTGAGCCGTGTCCGGGCCCGCAAGGAGGATGGAAGTCAGCCGTCGGTGATGCACCCTTCTGAGGCCGAGGCCACTGTACGGATGTAGCGTCGCAGGGCCCCCGTCTCCGCCTTCAGGGGGGGCTCGACCCAGCCGGCCCGGCGCATCTCCCTCTCCTCCGGGGATACCTCCCACTCGATGCGGTTCGCCTCGATATCGATCCGGATGGGGTCTCCGTCCCGGACCAGGGCAATGGCCCCTCCGGCCTGGGCCTCGGGGGAGATATGCCCCACCACGAATCCGTGGCTCCCGCCGGAGAACCGTCCGTCGGTGACCAGGGCCACCGAGGCGCCCAGTCCGGCCCCCATGATGGCGGCTGTGAGGGTGAGCATCTCGGGCATCCCCGGTCCCCCCCTGGGACCTTCATATCGGATCACCAGGACCTCGCCCCCCTGGATGGCCCCGGCTTCCAGGGCGGCCAGTGCGTCCTCCTCGGAATCGAAGACCCGGGCGGGACCGGCGAAACGGGTGCCCTCCTTCCCGGTGATCTTGGCCACGGCTCCCTCCGGTGCCAGGGATCCTCTCAGGATCTGCAGATGGCCCGTGGTTCGGATGGGGTCCTCCAGGGGTCGGATCACCCCCTGTCCCGGAGCGAGGCCAGGGAGGGCCTCCAGGTTCTCCGCCACGGTCCGACCCGTCACCGTGGGGCAGCTCCCGTCCAGGAGGCCGGCCTCCAGGAGGAGCTTCATCACCGCAGGGACACCGCCCACCCGGTGGAGGTCCTCCATGAGGAAGCGCCCGCTGGGCTTCAGGTCCGCCAGGTAGGGGGTCCCATCGCTCACGGCCTGGAAATCGTCCAGGGTGAGCTCCACGCCCACCGCGTGGGCCACGGCAATGAGGTGGAGCACGGCGTTGGTGGATCCCCCCAACGCCGTCACCAGGACCATGGCGTTCTGGAATGCCGCCCGGGTCATGATCTCCCGAGGGCGTAGGTCCTCCTCCAGGAGACCCCGGAGCCTCGCCCCGGCCCTCCGGCACTCGTCCAGCTTCCCGGGGTCGGTCGCGGGGGTGGAGGAGCTGTAGGGGAGGGTCATTCCCAGGGCCTCGGCGGCGCTGGCCATGGTATTGGCGGTGTACATCCCCCCACAGGCCCCGGGGCCTGGGCAGGCGTTCTGCACCACCTGGTCCAGCCTCTCCTGGTCGATGCGTCCCGCCATCCTCTCCCCGTAAGCCTCCAGGGTGCTCACCAGGTCGATGGCCTCGTCCCCCAGGTGGCCGGCTCGGATCGTACCTCCGTAGACCATGAGGGCCGGGCGGTTCAGCCGTCCCATGGCCATGAGGGATCCGGGCATGTTCTTGTCACACCCGGGAAGGCAGACGAGCCCGTCGTAGAAGTGGGCGGACACCACGGTCTCGATGGAATCGGCGATGAGGTCCCGGGAGGGGAGGGAGTAACTCATCCCCCGGGTCCCCATGGAGATCCCGTCGCTCACCCCGATGGTGTTGAAGCGCATGGGGACGAGTCCTGCCTCCGCCACCCCGCGCTTGACCTCTGCGGCCAGGTCCAGGAGGTGCATGTTGCAGGGGTTTCCCTCCCACCACATGGAGGCGATGCCGACCTGGGGGTAGGTCAACTGTTCCGGGGAGAGACCGGTGGCGTGGAGCATGGCCCGGGCACTCACCCGGGAGGGCTCGCCGGTGATCTCCCGGCTGTGGCGGTTCAGGACCGGAAGCTTCCGGGGGCCGGTCATCGCCAGAACACGACGCCGGCGGCCATCTGCCCCACGTCCACCCGAGCCGCCATCTCCATCCGCTCCAGGTCCAGGATCTCCAGCGTCCCGGGTTCCGACCCGATCCCCTCCACCGAGATGAAGGCGTAGCGGTCGTCGGGCGAGATCACCACCCCGTGGACCACGGGGCGCTGGGTGGGAATCCGGGCGGCCTCCTCGCCGGAGGTGAGATCGAAGACGGAGACGGAGCGCCCCAGCTTGTTGGTGGCCACCAGGAGTCGTCCGTCCCCGGTCACGGCCAGGTTGTAGACCCCCTCTCCAGCCGGCAGGCGGCGGGAGACGCCCCAGGAGGCCACGTCCACCTCCACCACCTCGTTGGAGGCGTTGCATGCCACGAAGACCGATGTTCCGTCGTGGGAAGGCTGGGCCCAGGTAGGGGAGCAGAGGGACCGCTGGGTGTGCCCCATCCCCTCGTGCCCGTCGTGCCCCTGGTGAGCACCATGGTGCGCATGTCCCGGCCTTCCCCTACCGCCATGCTCCTCGCCCTCGGTGAGGAGAAAGTGACGGGCCACCTCCAGGCCCCAGGCATCCACTTCCACCAGCATGTCGTCCATCATGCAGGTGGAATAGTGGCGACGGCCGTCGGGGGAGATCCGGGAGCCGTGGGGCATGGTGCAGGTTTCCAGGCGGGCCACCTCCACCATGTCCCGGAGCCCCACCACCGAGACCGAGGACGGGACCATGTCCCCGTGGAGATTGAAATTGACCACGAAGGCGTACTCCCCGTCGGGGGTCACCTCCAGGGAGGCGGGGAAGTGCCCGAGCATGGCCCGACCCAGGCGGCGACCGGTGGCGGCCTCGTACTTGGCGATGTGGCCGTAGGGTCGGCCGTGAGCCGTGGTGACGAAGAGGTGCTCGCCATCGGGGGAGATGGCCAGACCGTGGGGCCCATCCGCTTCGGTGGGGAGGAGGCTCACCGAGACCGTCCGCACCAGCTCCGCACCCTCGGGACCCCACCGGACCAGGTGGACCCGGTCCGTGGCCTCCGAGGCCACCCAGACGTGGTACTCCCGGTCCGGAAGGAGGGGGTCCGGATCCGGGGTCGGGCGGTCCCCCGAGGAAGGGGCCAGGAAGGCGGCGGACCAGAGGGCCAGGAGGAGGAAGGCAGGCATGGGCAGGTCCGAATCTTCGGCAGGGTTGCGGTGTAGGAGCGTCGGCTCGATTCTCGGTGATTCTCCGTTGAACCCTCGGCACCCCTCGGGAGGTCCAGATGACCCTCACATCCCTTCTCCTGGCTGCGGCGCTCCAGTTGGCCCCGCCGCCGGGCGATGTACCTCCCACTGCACTTCCGAGCACGGAATTACGGATCGTGGTCACCCCGGTGGAGCCGGTGATGCATCCAGGGGACAGCCTCCAACTCCAGGCCCGCCTCGAGGACGAGTCCGGGGCTCCGGTGACCGGGTTGCCCATTCGGTTCTTCATGGCCGGTGGCCATTTCGAGGCGGAGGTCCGAGAGGACGGGATGGTCTTCGCAGGGGCCACCGCCACCGTTCCCGTCTCGGTGGTGGCCTTCCGCCAGGGGGAGCCCCCCCTCATCCAGCAGGTGGAGGTCCGGATCGTCCCGGGGCCCGCGACCCGGGTGGAGTTGGGCGCGGTCCCCGGTCGGATGGTCGCCGGACAGTCCTTCCGGGTGAGCGCTCGGAGCTTCTCCCGGGATGACGACGTCCGGGATGACCTCATGGATTGGTCCAGCTCCAATTCCGCCGTGATCCAGGTCTCGTCGAGGGGTGTGGTGACGGCGGTCGGGCCCGGCACCGCCACGGTCCAGGCATCCGCCGGTTCCGTAAACGCCACCCGGGAGGTGGAGGTGGTGGAGGCCCGGGTCGCCCGGATCGAGCTCACCCCTGGAGAGGTTTCG
Organism: Gemmatimonadales bacterium; assembly: GCA_007695225.1. GTDB lineage: Bacteria > Gemmatimonadota > Gemmatimonadetes > Longimicrobiales > Gaopeijiaceae > T3Sed10-66. The sequence continues at coordinate 21,615 of REED01000086.1, read as the reverse complement.
GCTCGGCAGGGGGACGTGGTGCCCTTCTCGGCCCGGGCACTGGATGAAGATGGGAGGGAGATTCCCGGATTGCAGCCCGTCTGGACCTTCTTCCCCGGCCAGGGACTCATGGACCAGGAGGGGCGGTTCGTGGGCTATGACCCGGGGGAGTACACGGTCATGGCCAGCTTCGGGAGCGCCACCGCTCAGGCGGCGGTGGACCTGGAGGCCCGGGACGTTCGTCGCCCGGTGGAGGTGGTGGGCCGCCTTCCCCGGACCCTCTTCACCACCGAGGAGGTCTGGCTCCATCCCAACGGGGTGAACGCCTATCTGGGGACCGGAAGCGGCGGGGATCGTTTCTATGCCCTGGACATCTCCGACCCCACCAACCCCATCGTCACCGATTCGGTGGTGGCCAACACCCGCCGGGTCAACGACCTCATGACCACCCCGGACGGCCGGTACATGGTCTTCACCCGGGAGGGGGCGGCGGACCGGAGAAACGGCCTGGTCATCGCCCAGCTCTACGACCCGGCCCACCCGGTGCCCATCGCCGAGTTCACCGACGGCGTGACGGCGGGGGTCCACTCGTCCTTCATCTACCACCAGGAGGAGTACGGGACCCATGTCTACCTGACGAACAACGGGACCGGGGCCATCCATATCCTGGACATCAGCGATCCCTACAACCCGGTGGAGGCGGCCCAGTGGCGGACGCCACGCCCTGAGGCGGGGCGGACCCTCCACGACGTGGACGTCCAGGACGGATTGGCCTACCTGAGCTACTGGAACGATGGCCTGGTGATCCTGGACGTCGGGAATGGTGCGAAGGGAGGCAGCCCGTCCAATCCCCAGTTCGTGAGTCAGGTGAAGTACGATCTGAACGAGGAGTACCGTGACGTGGAGGCCCGAAGCGGCCCCGGGTTCATCCGGGGAACGCACACGGCCTGGCGTCACGAGAACTATGTCTTCGTGGGGGACGAGGTGTTCCCTGCCGAGGACGTACTGGGGGCCAAGGATGCTTCGGCGTCCAGGGCGTTCGGGAACCTGCACGTATTCGACGTCTCCGATCTGGAGAACCCCAGGAAGGTGGCGTGGTGGAAGCCCGACCATGGCGGCGTCCACAACGTCTGGGTGGCCGGGGATACACTCTACATGGGGGCGTACAACGCCGGGTTCCGGACCTTCGACATCTCCGGGGAGCTCATGGGTGACCTGGGGGCCCAGGAGCGGGAAATGGTCCATGTCCACACCGGGGACATGGACGGCTACGTGGCCAACAGCCCCATGACCTGGGGCGTGGTCGTCCGGGACGGCCTCGCGTACGTCAATGACATGTACAATGGACTCTGGATCATCCGGATGCTGCCCCGGGAGCCGCGACGCCTGGTGCCTTAGGGTCCTTTGGGGTCCCTTTGGGGGGCCCTGGAAGGCAGTGGAGCAAAAACAGGGCGCTCCCGCGGTTGGGAGCGCCCTGTTCTTTCTGCAGTGGTCCTCTGGAAGCCGGGATCAGCCTTCGATCAGGCTCTCCTTCCGGGCAGGAGGAACCACCAGGACCGGGACCGGTGCCGACCGGATCATCCGATTCGCCACGCTTCCCAGGATGAGGCGGGCCACGCCCCCTCGTCCCTGGGTGCTCATGACCAGGAGACCCGCCTCTGAGCGCTTGAGCGCGCCCAGGAGCCCGGCCGGGACATCCTGGGCTCTCACCACCTGGGTCTCCACCTTCACCCCGGCTTCCCGGAGTGAGGTTGCGGTCCGGTCCAGGTACTCCCTGAAGTCGGCTTCCAGCGTCTGCCTCACCTCTTCGGCTTCAGCCGACGCATCCAGATAGGGGACCGCCACCGAATGGGGGGTGGGGATGACGCTGACCAGGTCCACCTCGCTTCCCCATGCTCCAGCCAGGAGCCGGGCTTGTCCAAGGGCGCGCTCCGAAGCGTCGGAGCCGTCCAGCGAAACCATGATGCGGGCCAGGTTCAGGGGGGCTTCCTCCTCGTCGGGGCGGAGGAGGAGGACCGGACAGTTGGCCTGTCGAACAACCCCGTCAGCCACGCTTCCCAGCCAGGCCCGGCCGAGGGCACTTCGGCCGTGGGTGGTCATGACCACGAGATCGGCGTGCACCTCTTCGACTCTCCGGAGGATCGAGGGTGCCGGCCCCCCCACCCGGGAATGGACCCGAACCACCTGATCTGGATCTTCCTCCTGGATCCGTTCCCGAACCTGCTCGAGGTAAGCCGCCACCCGGGCGCCCTCCTCCGCAAACCACCCCTTCGTATCTCCCTTTTCCGCGTCCGACGGTCGGAGAAGAGGGAGGGAGGACACGGCGGAGACGAGGTGGAGTTCTCCCTGGCTCCTCCGGGCCAGCGCCAGGGCCGGGGCCAGGGCACGTTCCCCGAACTCCGAGCCATCGAGGGGAACCAGGATCTTCGAGTACGCTTGGGTCATCTTTCCTCCGAACCGGGTGAGCGGACGCTGACACGATGGCATCCAAGCTGTCGCCCCTGACCCCGATGGGCAATCCGTAGCGGTTTCGTGTTGGGCCAGGACCCGTGGGAAGGGGGCGGCAGCAGAGTATCGCGTGTGGGTCGGGAAGGTCGTTCAAGTAGGTGAGAGGCCACCGGGGTCATTCCCGGGTCCAGGTAGTGGCCAGGGCCTCCTGCCAGTCCGCCGCCAACTCCTCGTCCAGGTCGAGGGCCCGGGGAGGCGGACCCGTGTCGGAACCGGCGACCCAGAGATGCACCGTGGCAAGTCCCTTCCGGCGCTGAAGGGGGGTGGCCCGGGTCTCCAGCGCCTGGATTCGATCCCGGAGAAGGAAGGTGGTGCGACGGGTGAAGACCCCTTCTCGGACCACGAGATGGGTTCCGACGTCGGCCCATCCCAGGTTCCGGTAGGCACGGCGGGCCAGGTACCAGCCAGCCAGGAGCGCGGTGATCAGGACGCCCCCCCCGATCCCTGCCGCGGCGCTGGTCTCCACCCCCCGGAGAAGGAGGAGGATCCAGATCCCCAGACCCAGGGCAGGGGCGGCCAGGAGCGCCCGCCCGCGACGTCGCCGCAGGGCTCGGCGGGGCATGGGGTGAAGGGGGGAGAGGGCGCGCCCCACCTCCGGGACCGGGTTGCCCCCTTCCCGGCTTTCCTCCCCGCCAGCTACCCCCAACCCTCTGAGAGCCAGGTGGTAGAGTTCCTCCCGTCGGCCGAGGGGTAGGAGGAGGCTCGTTCCTCCCTCCTCGCCGGAGCCCGCCCGCCCGGCCACCACCCCTCGAAGGGCGCCCATTCCCAGGAGACGCCGGACCAGATTTTCCTCCACCCGGATGGCCTGGATCCGCCGGAGGGGAACCGTGTCCCGATGTCGGGTGAGGAGCCCCCGGCGGACCACCAGCCCTCCGCCGGAAGGGGACGCCGAAAGGGTGAACCCCCAGTGGGCCATCACCGTGGCGAGGACCGAGAAGACAAAGGCCGTGAGGATGGCCCCGGCCCCCAGAATGGAGAGGAACCGGAGGCCCTCCAGGGTGGAGGGATCTGGGACCCGCCCCATGGCCTCCCCGAAGAGGGCGGGCCACCAGGCCTCCGGGATCACCTGGCTGACGAACCCCACCACCGCCGCCACTACCCCGACCCGGCCGCCGGTGAGCCCTGCCAGGACAAGTCTTCCAGGGGAGACCTGGGCCCAGACGGTCTCCCCGTCACCTTCCGTCGGTTCGGACTGGGAGGGAGCGATGTCGGAGGTGGCTATGCCTCCGGAGGTGGGATCGGTGGGAGCACTCGGATCAGTGGGACCGGGTGTCTGGCTTGTGGGGCGGCGGAGGAGGAATTCTCGAAGCTCCTCGGCCACCCCGGGCTCCAGCGCCACCAGCCGTCCCTGGGTCTCCCGGCCACCCACGGCCTCGATTCGGAGTTCCATCACCCCGAGTAGGCGGTGGATGGGCCCCTGCTCCATGTCCACCGACTGGATCCGATCCCGAGGGATCACCCTCCGGGAACGGATGAGAAACCCCTGGTCGATGACCACGGCGTTGCCCTCCACCCGCCAGCGGAAGCGGAGATACCGGAGGAGCTGGGAAAGGACTACGACTACCAATGCGGCGGCTCCCAGAAGGGGGACCATCCCGGCCACCACCACGAAAAGAACCAGGGATACCAGGCTCCGTCCCAGCCAGATCCACACCGCCGCGGGATGGAGGCGGGTGGGGGTTCCATGGAGGGGTCCGTCCCCCGCCTGCTGGACGGATTCGTCCCCGGCTGCCGACCCGCTGGACTCAAACAGGCTCATCCCCCCCGGACTCCATCTTTGCCAGGTCCTCCCGTAGGGACTCCGCTTCCGCCACGTCAAGCCCGGGGATCCGACCGGAGACCCCCGCTGCCGCGGTGTAGACCACCAGTTCCGCAAGGCGGAAGGCCCGTGCCAGTGGACCCTGGGAGGTGTCCACGAATTGGAGTCGGCGGTAGGGAATGACCGTGACGGTTCGGATGAGGATCCCCTTCCGGATCCAGAGTTCCTCCTCCCGGACCGCGAAGCGCCAGAATCGGTACCTCAGGGGGGGAACCACCCCGGCCAGGAGGACGAGGATCCCCACGAGGGTTCCGCCGGTCCATCCTGGAGGGAGGGCGGAGGGAAAGGGGCGGGGGAAGAGGATTCCAAGGTCCAGGGCCATCACCATCGCCGAGAGGAGCACGGCCCGGATCCCTCCCCTCACCCACCAGTAGCGGAGTACCCGGGGGTCCAGGGGCCGCGGCCCGGACCCTCCACCTCTCCCGGGGGTTGTGCCTTCGGACGTCATCGGTTCCACCTCAGGAGGGATGCATGGAGCGCTACCGCATTGAGCCCGGGTCGGATTTTCGCCTGTCGAACCTCGATCCCGGGGAGCGCCTCTCCTTCGATGGGAAGAAGGCGTTGGGCAACGAGTACCTGGAGGAACTCACCGGGCGCCTCCGTACCCTCCAGGAGCTCCTCTACGCCCAGGGGCGCCACCGGGTCCTGGTGGTTCTTCAGGCCATGGACACGGGGGGGAAGGATGGGGTCATCCGCCACGTCTTCCGGAGCGTGAACCCCCAGGGGGTCAAGGTGGCCAGCTTCAAGGCCCCTTCCTCGCTGGAGCTGGCCCACGACTACCTCTGGCGCATCCACAGGGAGACCCCGGCCCGGGGTGAGATCCGGATCTTCAACCGAAGCCACTACGAGGATGTCCTGGTGGTCCGGGTCCGGAACCTGGTAGCGCCCGAGGTCTGGGAGCGGCGGTACGACCACATCCGGGATTTCGAACGCATGCTGGCCGACGAGGGGACCATCATCCTCAAGTTCTTTCTCCATATCTCGAAAGATGAACAGGCGCGTCGGCTCCAGGCCCGGCTGGACGACCCGGAGAAACACTGGAAGTTCAGCCCGGCGGACCTGGAGGAGCGGAAGCTCTGGGATGACTACCAGGAGGCCTTCCAGGTGGCCCTCACCCGCACCAGTACCCCGTGGGCACCGTGGTACGCCATCCCTGCCAACTCGAAATGGTACCGAAACCTGGTGGTGGCCCGGGTTCTGGTGGAGACGCTGGAGCGCCTGGAGATGCGCTTCCCCGAGTCGAGCCTGGACCTGGAGGGAATCCGGGTGGAGTGAGACTCCCACCCGCCCGTACCCCGCTGGATTTCAGCGCTCGCCCGCCCTCGCCGGGCCTCGCTCGCCCGCCCTCGCCGGGCCTCAGGGAGAGGCGGGCCGGAGAAGGCCGGCCAGTTCCTCCCCCAGGTGCTCCCTGAGGAGCGACCGGAAAGTCTCCGTCTCCTGCAGGGGGCCATCGGTCTGGAAGAAGTCGGCCAGGACGGGGGTCCAGTCCGAACCCCGGGGGAGGATCACCCCGAAGGTCTCCGACGCGTCGTCCCCGACCGGATGATGTCGGAGCGGTGCCCCTGCCTCCACGGCCCGCCAGAAGTTGTAGATATCCACGTACCCGAAATACCCCTCGCCTGAGGCCACCCGTCCCACGAGCTCGTCGTTGGAGGCCACGTCCAGCGTCTCCATCTCCGGAAAGTACTCGCGGCGGATGGCTTCGATCCGGGTCTCGTGGAGGGTGCCGGGGTAGGTGAGTCCCACGAGTCCCTCGAAGGCCTCCCCGATGGCCTCCATGGAGGTCAGTTCCGGCACCTCCTCGTGGGTCATGAGGATGGCCACGTTGGACATGTAGGGAGGGGAGAAATCCACCTCGTCACGTCGGGGCTCGGTGATGGTGACGTTCCCGATCCCGAACACCCCTCCTTCCGAGGCCCGGACCCGTTCATAGAAGGTGGCCCATCGTTCCTCGCCCACGAACGACATCTCCACCTGCATCCCCCGGGTTTCCTCGAGCCACCGAGCGAAGGACCTCATCAGTTCCACCGTCACGCCGGTGAGGACCCCGTCGGCATCGGTATAGGCAAAACCCGAGGATGGAACGTAGTGGACCACCAGGTGCGCCTCCCCAGTGGCTCTGGCCTGTGAGAGGGAGGATCCCCGGAGGGGCTGGATCGCCGCATCGGTCTCGGAGTCGAGGGGGTCCGCAGCTACTGTGGGTTCTTCCCGGGGGCCTTCGGCGGCCTCCGGTCCACATCCCGCCAGGAGCAGCACGAGAAGGAGGAAGGACGCCGTTCGCAGAGAGGACAGGTGGCCAGGCGCGCGGGTTCGGGGTGGGAGCATGGAGACGGCAGGGGCGGTGGGAGGCGAAGGGCCTCAGCCCCGGGAACCTTGAGACAGAAGCGCGATGCAAGGGCCGGGGGGCAGGGCCAGAAGGTCGGGCCGGAAGGTCGACCCAGAAGGTAGGGTAGGGGACTGGAGCGAGCAGGGAAAGGGTCCCTCTCCTTCGTCAACGCCCTTCTCGCCAGGGCCTTCCGGGGGGTGGACCTCTCCCGAGGCATGCTCCAGATTCCTGCGTACCCTCACGTGTCCCGGTCTTTCCCCTGGAACACGGATCAACTGCCCTGGTCGGGAGCCGTTCTTGAACGCGAAGTGGATGACCGCTGGTCTTCTCGCCGGAGGGGTCCTGGTCTTGGATCTCTGGTCCAAGAGTTGGGCCCTCTCCAACCTGGCGGGCGGACGGAGCATGGAGTTGCTGGGCGGTTTGCTTCCCCTCACCCTGGCCTTCAACCAGGGTGCGGCCTTCGGGATCCGGATCGGAAGCGATCCCCGCATGGTCTTCATCCCCGTGACCGTGCTTGCCATTGGATTCCTGGTCCTGGTCCTGGCCCGGGCCGACCGGCGGGATTGGCTACGGATCGTGGCGGCCTCCCTGGTCCTGGGTGGCGCCCTGGGGAATCTCTACGATCGGGTTCGATGGGAACGGGGGGTGGTGGACTTCCTCGGTCCGGTGGACCTGGGCTTCATGCTCTTCCCCATCTTCAACGTGGCGGACATGGGGATCACCGTGGGAGCCATCCTCCTGGCGGCTTCCTTCTGGATGGAGGACATGGCCCTGGCCAACGGTGAGCAAGGGGGTGAGGAGGATCGTGATGAGGGGAATTCCGGTTCCTCTCCGGCGAAGACCACCGGCACGTCGGAGGCTCCGGCCTCGACTCCAACAACGACTGCAGCCTCACCCCCCGCTCCGGACCCGGATCCGGGTCGCGCCAAGGAATCGGACCCCTCAACCGGCGGCTGAGTCCTCACCCCGTAACTCCCTGCTTCGTAACGCCTCCGGGTGCAGGTCCGCCGGGCTTCGGTCCGGTAGGAACCGAAGGAACTCCACCCGCCGCCCCCGCATTTTCACCACCCGGAAGGTCCCCCCTTCCACCTCCACCATGTCCCCAACCACCGGGATGCGGTTCAGGCCTCCGAAGACGAATCCGCCCACGGTATCGAAATCATCCTCCGGGAGCGAGAGCCCCAGGTGCTCGTTTACGTCGCGAAGCGCCACTCCCCCCCAGATCCGGGTAACGCCGCCACCCAGGGTCTGGAAATCCAGGGGCTCGTCCGCTTCGTGCTCGTCCTGGATCTCTCCCACGATCTCCTCGAGAAGGTCCTCCAGTGTCGCCAGCCCTGCGGTCCCGCCGTACTCATCCAGGATGATGACCATCTTGGCCCGGGACTTCCGCATCTCCTGGATCAGGTCCTCCACCGGCTTGGACGCCGGGGCGTACTGAGCGGGACGGTACACCCCGGAGATCATTTCCACCCCCTCCCGATCCGCTTGCCAGAGGTCCCGGGCCAGGAGGAGTCCCACGATCCGGTCCAGGGAGCCATCGAAGACGGGGATTCGGAGGTGGCCTGCGTCCAGCATCAGGGCCTTGGCCTCCTCCACCGTAGCTTCAGAGGGAACTGCCACCATGTCGGTGCGCGGGGTCATGACTTCGCCTGCCGTCACCTCGGACAGGTTCATGACGTTGGTCACCACCCGCCATTCTTCCTCGTCCAGCGTTCCTTCCCGCCGTCCGATCTCCGCCAGCACCTCCAGCTCCGCTCGGCTCACCGTGGAGCGATGCTCCCGGCCCCGTGAAATGACCGATGAGAAGACCGACAGGGGAATGAGCACCGGCTTCATGACAATGATCAGACCGCGGAGGAACCAGGCCGTGGGCCGCGCCAGCTCCTTCCAGAAGGTGGCCCCCAAGGTCTTGGGGAGGATCTCGGAGAAGAGGAGGATGGCCAGGGTGAGGACGGCGGAGAAGACCGCAATCCACTCCTGCCCGAACAACTGAAGGGCCAGCCCACCCCCCATGGCCGCGCCCACGGTGTGGGCGATGGTGTTGAGGGTCAGGATCGCCGAGATGGGCTCGTCGATCCTCTGCTGCATTCGGTGGAGGATCTCTCCCGTCCGATCGCCCTCGTCTCGAAGCACGGCCACGAAGGCGTGGTTGATGGAGAGAAGGACCGCTTCCAGGATGGAGCAGAGGAAGGAGATGCCGAGAGAGAGGCCCAGGACCCAGAGAAGGGTGGTCATCCCGGAATGGGAAGGGAGGGGTAGGTACTCATTCCCGAAGAAGATGGGTGGGTGCTGGAGGGGTCACAAGTCCCACGATCGTGGGGGCGGGTCCGAAACCCCCTTCCAAGGGGTGAACGCGCTCGGACCCGCCCCTCCCGCTCCTTCCCCCTTCCTCCCTGCCTCACGTGGCCAGGGTCGCCTTCAACTCAATGGGAATCGCGCTCAGCGCCCTCGAGACGGGGCATCCCTTCTTGGCCCCCTCTGCCTGCTCCTGGAAGGCAGCCTCGTCGATCCCGGGGACCACCGCTTCGCAGACCAGTTCAATGCGCGTGATGGAGAAGCCTTCGTCCCCCTTGTCCAGGTGGACGTGCGCCTTGGTCGTGACCCGTGTCGGGGCATGCCCGGCCTGGGCGAGACCGTGGGAAAGGGCCATGGAGAAGCAGCCGGCATGGGCTGCCGCGATGAGCTCTTCCGGGTTGGTCCCCTCTCCCTCCTGGAAGCGGGAAGGAAAGGAGTACGCCGCTTCCTGGATGGCTCCGCTCTCCGATGAGAGTGTTCCCGTTCCTTCTGTCAGGCTTCCCTTCCATACGGCCGTTGCGCTTCGGATCGCCATGATCCCTCCTTTCGCTGGGTTTCGTCTAGATGCATCGTATATGGGATTCGCCCGGCTACCCGCGTCCTTTCCATTCGGTCCGCTCCACAGTCCTGCTTCCCACCCTTGCCTTCCAGGTCATGATCCTACGTCTCCTTCTTGCCACCGCCATGGCCGTCCCGGCCACTTCCCAGCTTTCCCCTTCCGCTCATGCCGCCGCATTCTCCGCCGCGCCGGCAGCGACTTCTTCCCAACCCCTCCTCGCGCCTCAGGCGGCGGCCCTTTCCCACCCGGGGATTTCCGGCCAGGGTGCGGACCCGGACGCACGCCTGCGCCAGGCCCTCCAGGATTCCACGGTGCGGCACGGATTGGAGGCTCTCCGGCTCCGAGGTCCGGCTGCGGCGGAACTGCTGGTGGAGATCGGTGGGATCGTCAGCCCGTCGGGAGAGGAGCTGGAGCGCGCCCGGAGGGTGGCTGCAGAAATGGAGGCCATGGGGCTTCAGGATGTCCGGGTGGACGGATCCCCCAATGCCGTGGGGGTGATCCCCGGGCAGAGTGGAAGGGCGGTGGTCTTCATCTCCACCCTGGATGATCTGGCCACGGTGGCGGCACATCAACGAGCAGCGGAGATAGGTCCGTTCGTGGAAGACGGGCGGGTCGTGGGACCGGGGACCAATACCTCTTCCATCACCGTTTCCATGCTGGAGGCCGCCCGGGCCTACCTGGAAACGGGCCTGCAGCCAGAGCACGATCTGGTCTTCGCTGCGGTGGCGCAGGAGGAGACCGGACTGCGGGGGATGCGGGCCCTGGTGCAGGAACTGGGGGACCGGGCCCTGGCCTACGTGGATATCCTGGGTGACGGTCGATCCATCAGCTACGGAGGGTTGGCCATCCACTGGTGGCGGGTCCGGGGTGAAGGACCACCGGGGCACTCCCTGGGAGGAGGCCTCCCCAACGTCAATCAGGGGCTGGCCCGGGCGGTGGATCGCATCCTGACTCGATCGGCCGAATGGCAGGACGCCGAAGAGCGGACCATCCTCAACGTGGCCATCCTCGAGAGCGGGGCGGTATTCAACCACAAGCCGGCGGAGGGATGGTTCTCTCTGGACCTCCGCTCCCTGGACCTGTCCCGGGTCCATGAGATGGAGGCCGCCGTCGGCGAGATCCTGGCGGAGGTGTCGGAGGAGACCGGAATCTCCCTGCGTCTGGAGGAGGAACAGCAGATGCCGGGTGGACAGATCCCCGGTGCCCTGGCGTCGGGACTGGTCCGGAGTTCTGTGGCGGTGGCCCGGTCCATGGAGCTGGAGCCATCCCTCTCTCCTGCCGGTTCGTCCAACCTGAACGTGGCGGTGGCCGCGGGCATCCCCGCCATCGGGCTGGGGGGAAGTCGGGGTGGAGCCCGGGGGGACCCGGAGGAGTGGGCCGACGTCAGTGCGATGATGGGGGCCGCGGAGCATGTCTATCTGCTCTCCGTCCTCCTGGCAGGGGTTCCGGGCCGGTTTGAGGCCACCGTCCCCTGAATACCGGAGCGAACGATGCAACCGCCCCTCGGTCCCCCCCTCTTGCCCTCATCCTGCGCAACCGGGATCCCTCCACTACATTTTCCTCAGTCAGGGGTAGAGGTCTCGAGGGGGCCAGGTCACATATGAGGGGCGTGAACGGGAAGGAGACGGAGGTCGCGAGATGACTCGGATCGAATGGAACCGGATGGCGAGTGAGAGGAAGGATGGGGCGATTCCTCTGCGGATGGGGGGCAGGGTCGCGGGCCTGATCCTGGGAACGGCTCTCCTCCTGGCGGGATGCGGAGTCGGGAGCGGACCGGCGATGGAGGGGCCCTCGCCGGGAACGGCTTCGGATCCCCTGCCCGAGGCCGATTATTGGATCTATGTGGGTTCCGAATCCGCCGATCGCATTCATCGGGTCCGGTTCGGGCCGGCGGGGATCGAGGTGGAGCGTTCCACGGTGGTGGGGAGGCTTCCTACCGAGGTGGAGGGCCCCCACGGTGTGGCGGTCTCCCCCGATGCCCGATATCTCTATCTGACCACGGGACATGGTGTGCCCGACGGGCACTTCTGGAAGTTCGAGGTGGGTCCGGATAGCCTGGTGGCGGAGCCCATCCTCCTGGGGCGTTTCCCTGCGACCATGGACCTTACTTCTGATGGCCTATACGCGTTCGTGGTGAACTTCAACCTCTACGGCTCCATGGTTCCGTCCACCATGTCGGTGGTCTACACCCCGGACGTGGTTGAGGTAGCCCAGATCGAGATGTGCACCATGCCCCACGGGGTCCGGGCGCACCCGGGGGGAATCCACGTCTACAGCGTCTGCATGATGGACGATCAACTGGTGGAGGTGGACACCCACACCTTCCGGGTGTCCCGGCGGTTCTCGGTGGACGTGGGGAACGAAGGCCCGCTCCCAGCGGATGCCGTGGCCATGGAGCACGGGGAGGATCACGGGGCGGGGATGGACCATGGAGCCCACGGTGGGCACGGGGATCATGCCGCACCCGGGGATCCGCAGGGCGTTTCGCCCATGACTGGTGCCATGGAGCGTGCCGGGCATCACGCCAGTTGCTCCCCCACCTGGGCGGTGCCATCCCCGGACGGATCCCGGCTCTGGGTCGCTTGCAATGGGGCGGACCAGATCCTGGAGGTGGATGTGGCGGACTGGAGTCTGGTACGCAGGTTCGCCACCGGAAGGGGGCCCTACAATCTGGAGCCCACCCCCGACGGCCGCCTTCTGGTGGCCACCCTGAAACAGGGGGATGCGGTGGAGTTCTTCGACACCGCCACCGGCGAGAGCCTGGCGGTGACCCCCACCTCCACCACCGTGGTCCACGGCGTCACCATCTCTCCCGATAGCCGCTACGCTTTCGTAAGCGTGGAAGGAGTAGGCTCAGAGCCCGGAAAGGTGGATGTCTTCGACCTGGGAAGCTTCCGGATGGTGGCTTCCGTCGCGGTTGGGCAGCAGGCGGCGGGGATCGACTTCCTCCGGATGGAGCCGAGTTTCCCCCGGTAGGCCTTCCGCCCTTCTGGGGTTTCAGCTGGTCGGCGGGACGCCGGCTTCAGCCAGGAGGATGAGGAGGACCCGCTGGATCCCGAAGGGCCCATCCCGGTTGATGTAGAATTCATCCAGGGAATGGGCCCGACCCCCGACCCCTCCTCCCCCCAGGGTCATGGAGGGGATCCCCATGGAGATGGGAACGTTGCTGTCGGTGGAGGACCGGCCCAGCTGGGGCTCTACTCCCAGCGCCCGGGAGGCGGCGATGGCCCGCTGGATGAAGGGCTGGTCCGGAGGGATGTCGCCGGAGGGACGGTTTCCGATCATCTCCACATTCAGGCGAAGGGGCGGCCCGTCCCGGCGGATCTCATTCGCCTCCTCGAGGGCCAGCGCCATGGCGGACTGGAAGACGGAATCCATGGCCTGCAGGGATTCCTGGCTCTCCGACCGCATGTCCACCTCCATCCATGCCTCGAAGGGTATGGAATTCACCGAGGTCCCCCCTCCGATCCGTCCAACCGTGTAGCTCGTGCGGGGTCCCTGGGACGTCTGCAGGTGTCCCATTTCGTCCAGGTGCCGCATTGCCCGACCCAGGGCATGGGCTGGATTCGCCAACCCGAAGGCGCCCCAGGAGTGGCCTCCCGGACCCTCGAAGGTGACCCGGTAGCGGTGGGACCCCAACGCCATATTGGTGATTCCCGTCTCCCCGGTGCCATCCACCGAGATGAAGGCGTCGATGCGGGGGCCGTCGGGGCGGAAGAGATGCTTCACGCCTCGGAGATCCCCCAGTCCCTCTTCTCCCACGGTCCCGATGAAGAGGATGTCCGCCCGGGTGCGAATCCCCTCTTCGTTCATGGCACGCAGGATGGCCAGAACCGTTGCGAGTCCCCGCCCATCATCGGCGATGCCCGGGGCGAAGAGGGTGTCCCCCACCATGCGCACAGTGACATCGGTTTCGATGGGGAAGACGGTGTCCAGGTGCCCGGAGATGGCCACCACCCGGTCTCCCTCTGTTCCCCGCCGCAGCCCGAGGACGTTCCCTTCCGCGTCGATCCATGCCTCATCCACTCCCAGCGCCTCGATCCGGGCCAGGAACTCCTGGGCCCGAACCTCCTCCCCAAAGGGCGGTGCCGGGATCTCGGTGAGTTCGACCTGGTCCCTCATGGTCTCCTCGTCCGTACGCTCCAGGAAGGCGAAAGCGGCCTGGATCGCGGGGTTGGAGAGAAGGGATTCGATCTCCTCCTGGAAACGTGCCTCCGCCTCCGGGGCCGTCTGGGCCTCGAGACCAGGGGCGTGCGCCAGGAGGAACAGGAGAGACAGGATGGACAGAACGCCTCCCTGGGCACGGATCCACACGGTGGAGGGGGAGAGGGGATGGCGCATGGAGGGACTCCTTCGACAGCACAGGGAATGGGATGGGATGAGGCGCACGGGCAGATGCATGCGTGACGCTACCCAGGTGCCGGAGCCGCCACAAGCCCCTCCGCGTCCCCTTGTTCCCCACGCTTCCCGGCCCCACCTTCGCTTCAGGCTCCGGGCAGGTGTTCGGGGTCCACTCAAAACCATTCTTTCCCGGATCCACTGAATGGCCAGGAGGCTCGAGAGTTGGACCACCCCGGGGTTCATGGGGAGGGAAGGAGGGACGGACGAACTGGATCGGGCCCTGGACCGGAACGTGTCCCGGGCGGTGCCTCCGATCGTCCTGGCTCTGGCGGCGTATTACCTCCTCCTTTCGGCCTTCCACATGGGGGTCCTGGGAAGCGAAGGACACGGCGTTCTGGCCTGGGCCACGGGCGGCTCCGCCCTTGTTCTTCTTCTCGCCCGGGGGGGGCTCCACCTCCGACCCTCCCTGGCGGGAAGGGGGCATCTGGCGGGGGCCCTGGTGGCCGTCCTCGTGCTGGCCAACGCATACCTGGAAATCGTGCTCACCGGCGAGCCGTGGAGCACCATGTACGCCCTGCTCGTACTCCTCGGGGTGGGCCTCTTCTTCCTGGACTGGGGCTGGTTCGCCCTGGTGGCGGTCGCCGCTCTCGCCGGATGGTTTCTGGCGGCCAGCCCCCACCTTCCGGACCGGGAGTGGTTTCATTTCGGTCTCAGTCTGCTCATGGCTACAGGCCTCTCCGCCATCGTTCTCCATCTGCGACGGGAAAACCGTGTCCGGCTGGAGGAACTGCGCATGAAGGAACGGGTCCGGCAGATCGAACTTGAAAGCGCATTGGACCAGACCGAACGGGCCCGGAAAGGTGGGGAGGAGGCTCGACGAGCCATGGAAACGGCCATCGTCCAGGTGAAGGAGAGCGAAGAGCGATTCCGGAGACTGGCAGAGGCCACCTTCGAGGGCGTGGTGTTCTACCGGGATGGAAAGATCCTGGACGCCAATCCTCGTGCCACACAGTACTTCGGCATTGCCGTTTCCCAGATGGTGGGCGATCCGGTGCTGAATCTCCTGGCCCACGAGGATCGGGAGGGTGCTCGAGACGGTCTGCTGGCTCCTCTGGGTCCCGGTGACCGGGTCCGCGCGGAGCAAATGGAAGTATCGGCCCGAAGATACGATGGCTCCCTGTTTCAGGTGGAGCTCTCGGTAGTGGATTCCCTCTACCAGGGACACACCGCCCGGGTCATGGTGGTGCGGGACGTGACCAATCAGAAGCGGGCGGAGCGAATGTTGCGACGTGCGCTGGAGGAGGCCGAGGCCAATGCCCTGGCGAAGAATACCTTCCTGGCCAACATGAGCCACGAGCTTCGCACCCCCCTCAACTCGGTGATCGGGTTCGCCAACATCCTCCTGAAGAAGCAGGGCGGATCCCTCCCTCTCCGTGAGCTCGACTTCCTCCGGAGAATCCAGAGCAACGGTGAGCACCTCCTCTCCCTCATCGAGGACATCCTGGATCTCTCCAAAATGGATGCCCAGCGTCTGGAGGTGGTCCGGGAGCCGGTGGATCTGGAGGCATTGGCGGGGGAGGTGGTCCGGACCTTGGACCTTCAAGCCCGACGCAAGGGTCTCGAGCTGACCGTGGACGTTCCCCCGGACCTCTCCCTGACGATGGCCGACCATCGCCGCCTCCGACAGGTGCTCCTGAATCTGGTTGGGAACGCGGTGAAGTTCACAGCCGAGGGACAAGTGGCGATCCGGGTCATCACCGACCCGGATCGTGGTCGTCCCCTCCGTATCGAGGTGGAGGACACGGGGATCGGAATCCCCGCCGGGGAACTGGATGAGATCTTCACGCCTTTCCATCAGGTAGACCAGTCCAGGGCCAGGGCCTTCGGAGGGACGGGTCTGGGGCTCACCATCTCCCGATCCCTGTGTGACCTCATGGGATTTCAGCTGGGGGCCCGGAGCATCGAGGGGCAGGGTTCCCTTTTCATCGTCGACCTGGAGCCCGACCTGCTTCCCAGCCCCGGCCCTTCCGTCCGGGGGGAAGGGACCGCGTCTTTGGCCCAAGGCGCGGAGAGGGGCTCGTCCTGATCCCCGGGTCCAAACCTTGCGTCGGACCTCCGCTTTCGTGAGAATTTTCCGGCTACAGATCCCACCTCCGCACCGGAGTGGACCCGCCCCCGTCGCTCCCCTTCGACCCCTCCCCGCACCCGGCGCCCGGTCATGGCATCCCGCTCCCCCTCGTCCAGCCTTCCACGGGTCATCGCCGGCCCGCTGGCCGCGGTGGGGAAGACGGGGGAACAGGTGGCGGAGCACGCAGGGCAGCTCGGACTCCTACTGGGGCGGACGGCCCGGGCGATCTTCACACTGAAGGTCTCCCTCCAGTCGGTCTTCCGGCAGATCTACATCATGGGAGTCCAGAGCCTCCCCATCGTCATCGTGGCGGCGCTCCTGGCAGGAATCGTGACAAGCCAGCAGGGGGGATACCAGTTCCAGGGTTCCGTCCCTCTCTACGTGCTGGGCTCGGTGGTCACCTCCTCGGTGGTACTGGAGTTGGGGCCGGTCCTCACGGCCATCGTCCTGGTGGGGCGGGTGGGAGCGCGGATCACGGCGGAACTGGGAACCATGAAGGTGTCGGAACAGATCGATGCGTTCGAGGCCCTGGGTCGGGATCCCATCGCCATCCTGGCTGCTCCCAGGATCCTGGCCGGCATCATCACCGTCCCCATCCTGGTGGCCATCGCCAACGTGGTGGGAATCCTGGCGGGGATGGTGGCGGCCCGCATCACCGTCGGCCTGGGGTACGAGGCGTTCCTCTATGGCGCCCGGCTCTTCTGGCACAATTGGGATCTCCTCTATTCCCTGATGAAGGCTGTCACCTTCGGATTCGCCATTCCCGTCATCTCCATCCACATGGGAATGCGGACGTCAGGCGGGGCGGCGGGGGTGGGACGGATCACCACTGCTTCGGTGATGTTCATGACGCTGACGGTGCTCATCCTGGATGCCCTTTTCCCCCCCCTCTTCCTCCAGTGAGGGCGATCCGGTGTCGTTGATCCGCTACGTGGACATCCACAAGGCCTTCGATCAACCCGTTCTCACCGGGGTGGACCTGGCGGTGGAGGAAGGAGAGATGTTCGGGATCTTCGGACCTTCAGGGACCGGGAAGAGCGTTCTCCTCAAGAGCACCATCGGCCTCCTGGAGCTGGATCGGGGCAATGTGATCGTGGAGGGGGATCCGGTGTATGGAGGGCCACGGGGAACGGTTCAGCGAGTCCGAAGGAAGGTGGGATATGTCTTCCAGAATGCCGCCCTCTTCGATTCCCTGAACGTCTGGGAGAACGTGGAGATGGGGATTCCGGAGGAAGAGGTCCAGAAACTTCCTCGACGGGAGCGAACCCGGAAGATCTGGGATTCCCTGGAACTGGTGAATCTGAGGCCCCAGGAAGTGTTGACGAAGCTCCCCTCGGAACTCTCCGGCGGGATGAGGAAGCGGGTGGGGATCGCCCGGGCCATCGTGGGGCGCCCACGAATCCTCCTTTGGGATGAGCCCACCACCGGACTGGATCCGGTGAACACCGCAGCAGTGGAGCGTCTCATCGAACGGCTTTCCGGGGAACTCCGGGTGACCTCCATCATCGTCACCCACGACATCGAGGGGGGACTCCAGATGTGCGGGAGGGTGGCTATGCTGCACAGCGGGGTTCTGAGGTTCTGCGGCACACCCGAGGCCTTTCTCGCATCGGAGGATCCGTTGGTGCGGGCTTTTTCAGATCGAAGTGCTGCCCAGGCGGCGCTGGACGAGGCGGAGGTAATATGACCGACGAGAGGTCCGGACGGGGCTCCAGGAAGCGGGAACTCTCCGAGCAGGAGCTGGAGAGGAGTACCCCGGTGGCTACGGGCGGACGAGAGGTCCGCATCGGGATCTTCGTCCTGGCCGGCGCACTTGCCGTACTCCTGGCGCTCTTCCTCCTCACTGATCCGGCTACCTTCCGGGGCCGGTACACTGTACTCACAGAGGTCCGCGACGCCGGGGGCGTCCGAAGCGGTGACCCGGTGCAGATGCGAGGCGTGAACATCGGACGGGTTCGGCGCTTTGCCCTGGTGGAGGACGGGGTCCGGATTTCCCTGGAGATCAACGGGCAATGGGCGATTCCGGTGGATTCCCGAGCCAGGGTGGCGGGGATGGGGCTCCTGGGGGGACGCACCATCGAGATCATCCCCGGCGATGCGGACCAGACTCTCGATGACGGCGACCTGATCCCCGGGGAAGCCACGGAAGGTCTGATGGACCTGGCCGAGACCCTGGGTACCGACGCTGAGGACATCGTGGGCCGCCTCCAGCGCCTCCTGGCCGATCCCACCCTGGCGGCGGTGGAGGGAACTGCGGCGGAGACGGAACGACTGGTGGGGGACCTTTCGGCACTCGTGGAGGCGCAGCGCACCGAACTCCAGGGGCTGACCTCGAGCCTCCGGCGTACGGCGGAGGAGGTGGAGGGTTCGCTCACCGGGCCCGAACTGGCCCGGGCACTGGCTCGGGCCGACAGCACCCTTGGGCACCTGAACGATGCGGGCCTCCGGCTCCAGACCGCCTCCGCCTCGCTGGAGGAGGTGCTGGGGCGCATGGAGCGGGGCGAGGGCACCCTGGGGCTCCTCTCCCAGGATGAGGCCCTCTACCGGAATCTGAACCGGGCGGCCGAATCCATGCTCTTCCTGGCCGAGGACATCCGGGAAAACCCCGGGCGGTACGTCCGGCTCCGGATCTTCTGAGCTTTGCGCCGCCCCTCGCCTCGTGGCGAGGGCGCCTAAAACGGCCCGGTGGACCGCTCTGCCTGGTCCACCGGGCCGTTTCACGTTGAGGCCCTACCGGGAAGCCTTCACCCTGCCGGGATTACCATCCTGGCGCCAGGTTGAACCCCCAGTGCCACCCCTTCTCGGGGCGCTGGAAGGGATAGGCGTAGTAGGCCTCCAGGATGAGGAACCCCATGAGATTGAATCGGGTGCTCACCCCTGAACTCACCACGGGAACCCGACCGGCAGTCAGATCACGGGTGAACTCCAGGGAGGGATCGTCTCCCTTGTCCCAGGCCAGTCCCGCATCGGTGAAGAGGGAGAGCTCCGTGGGGAGGAAGCCGAAGTTGAAGAGCCCCAGCCGCTCCGTGCCGATGAGGGGTACCCGGACCTCGGCGTTCAACACCCCGATCCGGTGGCCGATGAGGCGCTCATATACGGGACAGGCTTCGAATTCGTCGGTAGGGATGCACTCCCGGGACACGTCGAAGGAGAAGGCCGAGTAGCCCCGCACCAGCCCTTCCCGTCCCAGGAAGACGGGCTGCACCGGGTCGATGGTCCGCTGCTGGTTCACCGCGTCCCGCCCCGACACCAGATCGTCGCCATACCGCCCGAAGTGGAGTCCCCGGAAGGCGAAGGTGAGGTTGGTGGTGGGGTTGAAATACCGGCGATAGTCCGCGGTGGCCGAGGTGAAGTTCCGCGAACCCACCGTGTGCCCCAACTCGAGGCGATATCTGGATCCCCGAATGGGGGAGGTGAAGGCCTGGAAGGAGTTGTCCCCCACCAGCGCCGCGCTGGCCTCGAAGAGGTTCACCGGGTCAGGCACCAGGTCGTTCCGGGTTTCCCGGGTCCGGTCAATGAACTGCCCGAACTGGTCGAACCGGATCGTCTCCAGTTCCAGGTCGAAGGCATACCGATTCACTCCCGCCGCGAAGTCCGCCCTCCGGGTCCGACTGAAGGGGTATGATGTGAGGGCGAACGCCTGGGTGTTGAAGATCCTCAGGAGTTCCTGGTCGAAACGGATCCCACCGGTCTGGGGATCCCTGGACGGGAATCCCCGGGGGATGAGGAAGGGGATCCGGCCTCCGCCCACGCCCCAGTTCCAACGGTTTTCCATGTTCTGGTAGACGAACTGGCCGCCGATGTCCTTCACGGTTCCCTGGGCCTGGACGCCAACCCCCAGGCTCCGGTTCCCCAGCATGTCTGAGAAGAACGCCGCCACCGAGCCACCCACGAAGTTCCCGAACTGGTCCGTCCCCGCAGCCACGCTGGGCTGGGTGATGAAGTCCAGGCTCAGGGAGCGGTCATATCCCTCCGCGTCGGCGGCCATATAGGTTCCCGGGGAGGGTAGCCCCGTATCCGGGTCGTCCAGGTAGGCCAGGACGCGGGAGGTGACCTGGACCTGGGCCGGAGGAATGAGCCGGCCCTCCCGATCCATCTCCGCCACCAGCGCCGGCTGGGCAGGGAGATCACGGGAGTCCACGGAGTAGACGTGGAACTCGAACTCATCGAATACGGAGAAGACCACCGTTCCCGTCTCCCGGGCCACCGACATGGCTGGGGAAAGGCTCGTGATCCCACTCACCGCGGTGGCCATCTGGGTCACCCGCTGCACCTCACGGGAATCCAGCTCCAGCCGGAAGATGTCGCTGAACCCGTCGGGGTCGGAGATGAAGTAGAGCCCGGCTCCATCCGGTGTGTACTGGGGATTCATGTGCTTCACGTTCCCGAAGAGATCCAGCACCTCGATGTTCCGGGTCTCAAGATCCATCAGGGCGATTCGCATCTCCGAGTAGACCAGCCGGGTGAAGTCGGTTTCCGGTCCCCGGTCGGTGACGAAGGCGATGGTGCTTCCATCGGGAGAGAAGACGGGCTGCATCACCGCATGGCGATCCCGGGTCAGCTCGGTGACCTCATGGGTCTCCACGTCCACCAGGTAGAGGTCGGTGGTCCCCCGGGACTGCCCGGCGAAGGTCAGGGTGCGGCCGTCCGGCGACCACGAGGGACCGGTGACCTCTCCGATTTCATCGGTGAGGCGAATCCGTTCCTGGATATCCCCCCGTTCCGCGTCTGCCACCAGGATGTGGTTCCGCCCATCGGCGAAGACCACGAAGGCGATCCGATCACCGTCGGGAGACCAGGAACCGGAGGAGTCGATGAACCGGAGGGCGTCAAAATGGGCGTCGGCAGCTGCGCTGGAGAGGCGTCGGATCACCTCACCGGTCCGAGCGTCGGCCAGGAAGAGATCGAAGGAGAAGAGGTCCTTCTCCGAAATGAACACCATCCGGCTTCCGTCCGGGGAGATGGAGGGAGCCACGTTCTGTCGCCCGGCGCCGGTAGAGGGCGCCAGGAGAAGGGTTCCGGCCTCTCCCGGAGGTGTCCGGCCCTCCATGCGGGGGCGGTAATGGGTCTCTGCCGCTTCCTTCCAGCGGAGGGAGAGGGTGTCCGCCGGGATCCCCAGGACCTGCTGAATCGCGGGCTCCCATCCCACCCGGAGGGCGGAACGGAAGAGCCGGACCACCGTCTCGTCCCCGTAGGTGCCGCCGACGTAGGTCCAGAAGCCCTGGCCGAATCGATAGGGGAAGAAGCGGGCCTCACGGGTCAGCTGGCGAAGGGTGGGGAAGTCGTCCCGTAGGAGGGCGTCCCGGAGCCACATTCCGGTGTGCGAATCCTCGTTCCCCACCGAGAGGTACTCGGCCATCCCCTCCACGAGCCAGAGGGGGAGCATCATGAGACCCTGGAACCCGCCCCCTCGACGGGACTGGGCGATGTTGAACTGGAACGCGTGGACCAGCTCATGGCCCAGCACGTGGTCGGTGGATGCGTAGGATGAGGAAACCGGCATCACCACGCGGTTCTTCAGTCCCTCGGTGACTCCCCCCGTCCCCTCGCCGATATCGCCGCGGATGGTGTTCGTTTGCTGGAAGTCCGGATGGTCCGCGTAGAAGATCAGCGGCTTCCGGTCCTCGAACTCGTGCTGGAAGAGCCGGGCCAGGCGCTCG
>REED01000143.1 GCA_007695225.1 Gemmatimonadales bacterium | reverse complement strand
CGGGGTCGCGCTCGGCCACGCTGTAGTAACGGACCACCCCCTCGGACTGGTAGAGGGTGAGCGGCTGACCGGTGGGGACCCGGCCCCCGATCCGCGCGAAGGAGAGGAGGTTCTCGGCGCCCCGGGCGGGATCATACTCCCGGACCGCGGCCACCTCGATTCCGGCAGCCTGGAGCTCGCCCTGGGCCACCTCCACCCGCTGGCCCACCACCTGGCCCGGCTCAGGGGCCTTCTGCCTCTGCTGTTGGGCCGGGACGGCGGTGACCGGTGAGGAGAACCAGTCCACGGCAAACCCCTTGGCCACATCCACCCGGCCCCCCAGCGTCTCCAGGATTCCGGAGAGATCGAGACCCTGGGTGAACATCACCGCCCGCTCCATCTGGACCGCCTTCATCCGGGGCGCCACCTGGGGACCACGCTGGAATTCGGCCTGGCCGTCGGCCTCGCTCCCCCCACCCCCAGCGGCCGCCGTGGCTTCCATCCGGCCCGGGACCTGGACGCGCCGGAAGAGATCGGGGAGGATGGCGCAGCAGGCCTTCGCCACCGTCTCCCGGAGAAGGGGGAGAACGGGAACGAGGGAGAGCCAGTAGTCCACCGTGGGGAAGCTCTTCACGTATTTCCGGCGGGAGAAGTTGCAGACCTGGTAGACCTGCCCCCCCCGGACGCTGGCACAGGCGAGGTAGATCCGGTCCTCCTCGTCGAATTCCGGGCAGTCCACCAGGAAGTGGTCACAGAAGCAGTCCTTCAGGTACTGGAGGAAGCCCCCGGCCAGATCCAGGAAGGCCTCGATGACGCCCTGCCGATAGGCCACCAGGGCACCCAAGTCCAACTGCCCTTCCGGCCTCAGGTGGGAGAAGCCCACCCGGGTGAGGGTGTTGCTCATGAAGTTCAGGACGTAGAGGCGCTCCCGGGTGGGGCTCACCGCCATGGCCCCAGGGGCGATCTGCACCGGATGCCGATAGAGCACCTGGGTGCCGGGGAGGGTCACCATGGCGTGGCTCCGGGGATCCAGGAGGCCCAGGCGGTAGCTGTCCGCAAAGGAGACCACCACCGTTTCCGGCAGGGTCGCCATCCGAATCCCGGTGTTCTCCACGGGGATGGAGGCTAGCGCCCGGGGCTGGGGACCGGCGTGCCCTGCGTCGAAGACCAGGATCCGCTTCTCCTCCCCCGCTTCTGCCACCACATAGAGGTGGTTCTCTCGCCCCTGGGGCGAGAACCGCACCGCCAGCCCATCCCGTCCCTGGAGAGGAGGACCGCCCTGGGGGTCCTGCAGCCGGTAGCCCACCGGTTCCCCGCCTGCCAGGGGAAGGCGGAAGACCCGGTCGTAGACCCCGGTGCTCCCCCCCTGGGCGCCTCCGTCCAACTCCGAGGCTCCGGCGGTGGCGAAGGCCGCGCCCGCCGTGGGGATCTCCAGGTGCCCCACGGCGTTGAAGGGGAACATGGGCTGGACCTGCTCCGGGATGGCGTCGGGGTTCAGCTCATAGAGCCCCGTCCCCAGGCCGATGGCGTACACCTGGCTCCGGTTCGGGGCCGTGGCCAACGTCACCAGCTCCACTCCGCAGAGGATGGAGGCGGGACGGAAGCGGAGGCCGTCCCCGTCCACAGTGGCCACCGCGAAGAGGGTGTCGTCCCCCAGAGTCCCGATCCCGTAGATCCTCCGTCCATCGGCGGAGAAGGCCACGTCCCGGACCTGCACTCCGGAGCCTCCTGGAAACTCCACCTCGGATACCATCTCCTCCTGCTCCAGGTCGTAGACGTGGAGGGTGGAGCCGGCGCCCACGGTGTAGCCCCGGGCCCCGGTGGGGTCCACCCGGAGCCGGGTGTGGAAGCCCTTTCCGAACACGGTATTGGCGTCGGCCTGGGGGAAGGGGTAGTCGGGGAAGGGACGGGCCCCCTCGAACATGGCGCAGAAGGTCTCGCTCCGGAGGAGGGCGCGGAGCCGCTCGTAGAAATCCCGGAGGATGGTGTCCTCCCGGGACGAGAGATAGACGTAGCGGCCATTGGCCGGGTTCACGAACTGGAACAGGAGGTTCATGAAGGTGGTGAGGCGTCGCTGGGTCGGGCCCACCGGCATCGCCTCCCCCTCGCCCCCGGTCCCCTCCTCCTCGTCCGGGTCCGCGGTGAACTCACCCCGGACGAACTCCAGCACCCGCCGGATGCAGCGGTCGTAGAAGTCCTTCAGCATGGTTCCCGCCAGCACCCGCTGCCAGAAGGTGGAGGGGGTCCCCAGGGGCTCCACCCGGACCGCCGGCCCGTTTCCATTCCGCTCCAGCACGAGGCAGACCTCTCCGTCCCCGTTCTCATCCAGGATGGGGGCGTTGGGATTGGCCTCGTCCAGTTCCCCGATCCGGCCCAGGAGATCGACCCCGATCTCCTCCTCCACCAGGAGGTCGTTCCCCATGGGGTCGATGGCGTACCCGGTGCGAACCGTCACTCGGCGCCGACGGTCCTCGCTTCCGGGACCGCACACCACCTTCAGGCCGCAGACGATCCCCCACCCGTGGAGGTGGCGGTTGTGGAACCGCAGGTCCCGGGACCGGCAGAGCCGGTCCAGGGCCTCCTGCACCGTGGTGGCGCCGGGGAGGTCGCAGTGGGTGTTGTCATAGCCCACATCGTCGGCTCCGATGCCGGTGAGGGGGGGGAACCCGGGGCGGCAGTCCTCCAGGATGGTGGCCCCCAGGGTCCCGTCTCCCGTGTCCTCCCATCGAATCCGGGCCAGGGGGGCATAGCGATGCCGGACTCCCCGGGGGGGCGCCTCCTCCAGGACCTCCACCGTGCCCCCGGAGGTGCGGGCGGCAAAGACCCAGTAGTCCCCGCTCCGGAAGTCATGGCCCCCGAAGCGGACCTGGACCCCGTCCTCCAACTCCAGGGGACCGGCGGCCGTCGGCCGGACGCCGGCATCCCCCGCCACCTCCTGCCCCTGATCCCACCTTCGGACCCGGGCATTCCGGGCCACCTGGAACCGGCCGTCCGGCAGGTCCCGATCCAGGGTCAGGACCTGGGTGGCCGGATTCACCTCCTGGACCCGGGCCATGAACCCGGGCTCCAACCCCAGCTCCGACGCGTCGTCCAGGACCTCCACCCAGTCGTCCTGGCGGAGGGTCACCGTGGGGTCCCGCCCCAGGCTCTGGAGGCGAACGCGGTTCGCCGGAGCCACCGGGAACTCCTCCACCGGAAAGAGGACGGAGCCGTTGTCCCGGGACCACTTCCAGGTGGCCTCCCCCACCCCGCCAGGGTCGTGGATCTCCACGCGGTACAGGCGGTTCTCCACCCCCCGGTATCCCCCCGTGGCCACCACGCCGCAGGGGTCCTCGGGATCCGGGACCGCCACCCCTCCCGTGGAAAGTCGCCCGGCGCCGGCCGGGGGGGGAAAGGCCGGACCGCCGTCGCACCCCGCATCCCCCACGTCCTTCAGGACCCGCACCTGGAAGACCGTCTGCACCCGGGTGGTGGTGTCCAGCCCGTTCAGCGCCGGATCCAGGAGGGCCGGATCCTCCACCGCCGAGACGTGGCGCTCCCAGACGTCCAGGTAGACCAGGTCCCGGCGCCCCTCCACGTCCTCGTCCCCGTCTCCATCCCCTCCGAGGAGGGGCGGGGGGATGGGAAGGTGGGGCTGCTGGGAGTAGGTCGCCTCCTCGGCCAGTTCGCAGAGAATCCCATCCACCCAGATGCGGCCCGGGGCGAGGGTGAGGTCGGATCCGTCCCCTGTGACGCCCACCTGGAAGCCGCCTCCGGCATGGGGTGCGCCGGAGCTCCCCACCACGTCCCGGATGAGGCTCCAGAGACGATGATCCTGGATGGCCACCTGCTCGTTCCAGTCGGCGTCCAGGTCCAGCCGCCCCTGTTGCTTCAGAACGGCGCTGTACCCCTTCAGGGGGTCGTGGGTGAGGCGCGTGAAATCGCCTTTCATGGGTGTGCTCCGGTCATGTGACGTAGATCAGGGCCGCTTCGAGGCCGAACGGGAGGTATTCCTCGAGGCGGGTCCGCAGGTTGGCTTCGCGCTGGGGCTGCATGAGTTCCCGGAATGCGCCCATCTCGGCCCCATCTTCCCCTCCGGTACGGATCTCCAGGGCGGCATCGTGGCGGAGCTGGGCGTAGCCGGGGTGGCTGTAGCGGAGCGAGGTGAAGGTGGGAACCAGGCGGGCCCGGATCCTCTCCGCCTCCGCCGGGTCCCCGATCCCCTCCAGGGCCCGATCCGGCTGGCAGTGGAAGCGCCGGGGGGTGCGGGAGCCCGGCGGGAGATAGCTGAAGCGGACGCATCCGGCCTGGGTGCGCTCCGTTACCACCGGCTCGGTGAAGATCACCTGGCTGGCCAGGGTCAGCTCCCGGACGTGGACCGAGGCCAGGATGGTGCTCCGCTCCAGGATCGTGGCCGGCCCGGGCTCGTCCCCGGCGTCCGTTGCTGCGATGGCCGGGCGGGGTACCCCACCTACCGGGAACGCCTGGACGATGCTGTCCCGGATCACCAGCTCCCGGGCGGTGGCGGGAAGGCGGATGGGCCCCACGATGCTGGAGCTGATGGTGACCTGGGGGGTGGGGTCCCCCTCGTCGGGGACCACCAGGGAGTCCCGGTCCACGAACCAGGGGGCGCCGTCGTCGGTGAGCATCCGGCCCGGGACCAGGGTGCAGTGGACCAGCTCCAGGGTCGGGTTGCCACCCAGGGACAGGGCGCCCTCCACCAGGAGGCCGTTGAGCACCAGGCGCGCCCCTGCCTCCGGTGCCGCCACCCGGAAGTCCCCTACCAAGCGGACGCTGGGCATCCGCCCCTGGGCCGCCTGGATCACCAGGCTGCCCCCGGGAGGGAGGTCCACCTCCACATTCCCTCCGTAGATCCCGCTGTCGTCGATCTGGATCAGTCCGTGGGGACGGCCCCGTTCCTCCCAGACCTCCAGGGCCTGCTGGAGGGTCTCCACCTCCGAGCCCTTGGCCACCGACTGGAACCAGGCCGTGGACCCCGGCGGCACCAGGGTGGCCCGTCGATCGTAGGGGCCTCCGCCCATCCCGGCGCTGAAGCCATAGGCGAAGTCCACCTGCACCTCTTCGGGCTCTTCGCCCTCGGCGAAGGTGAAGCGGCCCCGGTCCACATCCACGGCGATTCGCCCCGCAGGGGGACGGGCCCACCCCCCCAGATCCTTGCAGAGGAGGCGATGGGGGGGCACCGGCACCCCGTCCACCCGCATCTGGAAGGAACGTCCCGGACCGTACCAGCGAGACGAGAGGGGACGCTCCTCCGGCGGGAGGGGGAGGACCCGGGCCCGGTGCTCCTCCACGTCCCCATGGAAGGCCAACGGCCGGATGGGGGCGGGAAGGTGGATCTCCTCGGCTCGCTGGGTCGGGTCCCGATCCGGGCGAGGCCGGACGAAGAGGGGGACCGGAGCCCCCAGCGGACTGAAGTGCCACCCGTGCTGGTTGGGGGGATCGGCCCGGCGGGCCGGCATGGCCTCCAGGGGGAAGGCACCCAGGCGCCAGAGGAAGAACCCCACCTTCCGGGGCCCGTACCATCCCTCCTGGGGGCGGGCCCGGCTCCGGCTCTCCAGGCTCCGGCTCCCCGGACGCCAGGCTCCCCCGGGGGCGGTTCGGACATCCACCGTGTGGGCGGTTCCGTCCCAGGCTCCACCCAACCGGTCCAGGAGGTCCCGATTCCGGATGTGGACCGTGCCCACCGACTCCACCGGGATGGAAGGGGCGAGGGGCCGGGGATGATTCAGGTTCTGGCTCCACCCCAGCAGCTCCATGAAGGCCACCGCCCGGGCGCCCCATCCGGTGACGTCCCGGGCCAGGGCCTCCAGCATGGGGAGGGTTCCCTTCCGGCGCCGGTAGCCCAGGGTACGGGCCACGTCGGTGCGACGGCTGTGGGTCACCTCCGCCAGGAGCCGGTTCCCCACCAGGTCCCCGATGTAGGGGAGGACCCACTCCGGCGCCGTCTCCACGAACCAGCCGTCGTAGAGGGCCTGGATGTCGCCTTCGATCCGGAGGTGCTCCTCCTCCATCACCGCCAGGAGGGCCCGGAGCGGACTCCCCTCCTCTTCGTCCCGGATCCGGTATACGGCGGGGAGCAGCGCATAGAGCCGTTCGGCGCGGTCCATCACGGGGTCATCTCCCGGAGTTCGATGGCGGCGGGGTGGGCCAGGAGGAGATGGGCCCGGGTGACGCCCTCCCCATCCCACTCGGCAGGGCGGGCAGTAAGAACCGGGGCGGGGGTCCCGGATGGATCGGGAGCCCCGGAGTCCGTGACGAGACGGAGGGTGTCCAGGCGCACGGCCCCCACCCCCTCCACGCCCTGGAGGACCGCCATGACCTCCGAGGCGCTCACCGGCGCCCCGAAGTCCCGGCTGGTGTAGGAGAAGCGCTCCAGGAGCGCGTCCTCCGCCTGGGGCAGGACCTTATCCGGGTCATGGGCGGGGGCGACCTTCACTGCAGCCCCCACCTGGAAGTAGAGGGGCTGGAAGGAGGCCAGGCGGAAGGGCTCGAACCCGGCCCGGACCCGGGCCATGGCCGCTTCCAGCTCCCGGAAGAGGGCGCTCTCCTCGGGGATGGGCTCCCCGGCGGCGGAGCCCACCGTGACGCCCACGATCCGGCCCCTCCCATTCCAGAGAGCCCGAGCCTCGGCCTTCCCCACACCGGCAAAGCCCCGGGCGAAGTCGGCATGATCCCGCAGGGACACGATTCGGCCCATGGTCCGGACCGTGAGGGGCGCCACCTCCCGGGCCTCATCCCGGGAATCGGGATCGGCGCCTCCGGTGGCGGGGACGGGATTGATGACGCCCCGGACCCCCAGGGGCCTTCCCTGGAGGACGGTGAGGGCCCCCGCCTCCACTTCCCCTTCCAGCCCCACCCCCGTGCGGTATCGGGCTACTACGTTGTCCGAACCCGTGGGAAGCCGGGCGCCCTGCCGACCGTCTCCGAAGAGGATGTGGGGCTGCCCTTCGTCATCGAGGCGGAGGGTGTAGACATGGGCCTCGTCCGACCGGCCGTAGAGTGAGGGGACGCCCTCCCACAGAAGGTCGTTCACCCGGAGCTCCAGCGTGCTTCGGACCCCCGAGGGATCCGCGGCAGGCACATGGGTGAGGGGCGGCTTCTTCAGGGTGAAGCGCTGATGGGGGACGGAGCCATCCCCGCTCCCCAGGAGTTCCGTCACGGTCTCCCCGTGGGTGGCCTCCACCACGTTGGCGTTGAGGGTCACGGTCCGCCGCAGGTAGGTGTGTCGGAGGGCATCCCGGAAGAGGAGCGTGGTGAAGCCCTCGGCGTGGATGGCCTCCTCCAGGATGGCCACCTCGCTGGCCATGACGCCGGGGAGATCGGCCCGCTCTCCGGTGAGGGCCAGGGCACGGCCGGGCTCCAGCTCCAGGACCAGTCCGTCCACGGTGAGCTGCGCTGCCTCGTGGGTGTCCGTCCCCAAGGGCTCTTCAATGGGAAGGGGAGCCAGGGCCAGGGGCCGGCTTCCGGCCCGGACCGCCGTCGTCCGCATCCCGAAGGACGCCAGCGCCTCCGGCGTCACCTCGCTCCCGTCGGCCTCCTGGACCACCACCCCCGTGGCTCGGCCGCTGAGGGCGAAGTCCGCCACCGACGCCTCCCGAACGGCGGCCACCCGGAGGACCCTCCGGTTCGACCCGGATTCCAGGAGCACCCATCCCGCCGGAAGCACCCCGGAAACCTCCCGCTCGAGGAGGAAGTGGGGGTGGCCCATGGCCTCCGACGTCCGGTGCGCGTCCCCCCTGGAGTCCTCGGCGATGGAGGGAGGGGAGGCGTCCCAGTCCCGGGGATAGAGCTTGTCCGATCCTCGCTGCTCCTGGGGGAGGGAGAGATAGCGAGGGGCGTTGTGGCCGAAGGGGGCCACGCGGAGGGTGAAGGCGTGGAGCCCGGGCTCCGGGGCGTCCAGTTCGAAGGACGGGGGAGGCGAGGGGTAGGACGCTCGTCGCCGTGCACCGCTGAAGGCCTTGAGGTGCCTGGGGTCCCACCCCTGCATCTGCATGAATACAGAAAGATCCTTTTGTTTCCAGTTGCCCTGCATGACGAGGGCATCCGCCGAGACTCCGGTCAGGGGCCACGGAGCCAGCGTCGCCGTCTGGTAGGTGAGGCCCGTGGCCGCCGGCGGGGCGTAGGCGCCAGGGCTCCCCTCGGCGGCCAGCTCCAGCCGGGTCCGCCCCTCCCCCTCTTCGGGGGTCACGGCGACCACCTGTCGGGGAACGGGGCTGAGGTCGCCCGCCGCCCCTCCGGACGCCCCGCCGGATGCCCCGTCAGGCGCCCCCGGAGCCAGGAAGACCACCCATCCGCCTGGCGCCAGGTCGTTGACGGTCCCCTCCACCCAGACCGTCCGACTCGTGGGGTCCAGGGGTTGGGGCCGGGTGAGTCGGGGGCGGAGGGCATTCCACTCCGGCCGGGCCTCCAACGCCTCCGCGGTCTCGAAGCTCTGGGGGCGCTCCCCCGGGCCAGGTATGCTCTGGACCCGGGTACCGGCCGGCACTACCGCCCGTGCGGGTCCCTGGCTCCCCATCCCCTGTTGGAGGCTCCGCTGCTCCGGAGGGACTGCCTGGGAGGCGGCGCCCACAGGGGTCTCCACCTCGAAGGCGAGCCAGGTGGTGGCCGCCACTCCCGGAGAGAGCTCGTATCCGATGGTCCGCGCCAGCTCCAGCACGGAGCGGCGCTCGGTGGCGGGCCGGAGGAAGCCCTCGTTGGCGATCCGCTCCTGGTAGAAGGTCAGGACGTCGCCCACCACGGCCCAGGCGTCCAGGAGGGCGATGGCGGCATCTTCCCGGGCCCGGGTGGTGAGGGCCGTCAGGGGGCGGATCCCCTCGTGGGTCCCGGAGGGGATGGTCAGGGTTGGGAGGCGGGCCAGCATCCGCTGGAGAAAGCCGGAATGGGTGGCGATCCGATACCGGAGCGCGGGAAGCCCCGGACGGTTCTCCGTACCTGGCAGGTGGACCGGTCCCTCGCAGCAGCCGCACATCGCCGCAGCCGGGGATCCATCCACCCCGGGATCGTTGAGGGGGAAGGGGCCGTCGGGACCGTCGGGAACGTGGCTCACGCTCCTCCCTCCATGTAGAATTCCAGGTGGCCGTTCTCGGGCCGGGCAGGGTCGTTGTCCAGCCGGGGGATCTCCAGGCGGCCCATCCGGATCCGGCCGTCTTCCCACTCCCCCCTGGCCGGCTCTCCCCATCGCTGGAACCGATGACGCCCCCCGGGAACCGGCGCCCCGTCCACCTGGAGGACGCCGGGAACCCCCAGGGCCGCCGCCACCACCTGACTCACGAAGACGGGATCCCCGAAGGAGAAGGCGTCGGGATGGAAGAATCCCCGACCGCCCCCAGGGAGATTCCTGCTGCCGAAGGTCTCCAGGAGGGCGGCGCGGACCTGGGCCCGGAGGTAGCCGGGAGCCACGCAGACCGTGAAGGCCAGGTCCAGCGGGACGAAGCGTGGGGCGTCGACCACCACGTCGTGCCCGGCCAGGGCATGGCGCCCCAGAAAGGCCGCCAGCTCCCTCTGGAACCCGTCGTCCACCGGCCGCCCCCCCTTTCGATCCACGGTGACGAAGGCCGTGTGCCAGCTCCCCGTCCAGCGGAAGGTGGCCGCTGCCTTCTGGACCTCGGGGTGGCGCTCCGCCATCTCGGCGTAGTCCTCCTCCGTCACCGCCCGCTCCTGCCGCCGGAAGGCCTGGGGCGCATCCATGCGCACCCGTTCCAGCGGCTCGGGGTCCTCCCCTCCCCGGGCCGGGAGGGGATTCCGGATGGAGAGGATCCCCGGCTCGGGAATCCGGACGTGGGTGATGGCGTCGCCCCCCACATTCCCGCCCCGACCTCCCCCCACCCGAAAGGTGGCGTGGAAGCGGGTGCCGGGGGTGGGGGCCCGACCATGCACCCCGTCCCCGAACCGGAGGGCGGCCCGCCCCCCTTCCTCCATCTCCACCACGAAGGCCGGATCGAACCCGTCGCTCTCCAGGAGGTCCGGAGCCGGGAGCCAGAGGCGCCCCCCAAGGTGCCCCCCAAGGTGCCCCCCAAGGTGCCCCTCGGCCCCCTCCTCCCGGAGACGCACGGCGGGGAGCGCCCCTCGGGGGCTGACGCGGGCGCTCTGCCGGGCGGAAGCGCCTGGATCGGGGGCCGGTCCCACCATGGCCACCGGAGCCTCCGGGAGCTCGGGGCGGAAGATGCCCCGGAGGGGCACGGGGGAGAGGGGGGTGGGAGGATGGGTCAGGCCGTGCTCCACCAGGACCACATTCCCCCGGGCCACGCTCACCGGCCGGGAGGTGGTGGGATCGGCCGGGATCGGCACCGATCTGAGGCAGAGGGGAAAGGGGAGGGCGTCGGCCTCGCCCCAGTGGATCCGGACCACCCGGAGGCGCTGGGCCTCCGGGGGATCCCCTTCCACCTCCGGGAAGAGGGGGTCCTCGGTGAATTCCACCCCCGTGAGGCGCACCGCGTGGCGATGGGATGGATCGGCATCCTCGGGGCGCCCGCTCTCCGGACCCCGGACCTCCTCGAAGACCAGCGTCTGCCCCGGCGCCAGTTCGGCCAGGCCGTCTCCGGGATTCCGAAGCCAGGCGGAGGTGGCGCCCCTTGGGAGGCAGGCGTCCTCCTCTCCCCAGGTGTGAAAGTGGATCTCGTTGCCGGACGACCGGAGGATGAGATCGTGGGTGGCCTCGAACGTTTCGGCCCCGGCCCGGATGGCCTGGTCCGCCTGGTCTTCGTCCAGTACGGTGGGAAGGGCCACGCTCCGGGTCAGGAAGAGGGTCCCGGGCCGATCCTCCACCGCGCCCTCCTCCACTGTGCGGGGTCCAGGAAGCACCACCCCATCGGCTCCGGCGTCCACCTGGAGCGCCACCCAGGCCCGGGCCGACGCGCCGTCGTGCATCCGGTAATCCAGGAGCCGGGCATGGCGCCGGACCGAAGTCCGCTTCCGGGCCGTGCCCAGGTAGGCCTCGGTGGCCACCGCATCCTGGTGATAGCTGAGATGATCGGCGGCGTAGGCAAGAAGCTCCACCAGGACCACCCCCAGATCCGCCGGACTCCGCTCCCGCCAGTCCGGAGTGGTCACCGCCAGGCGATCCAGCATGAGGCGGCGGAAGCTCCCGAAATCCTTGGCCAGGTAGTCGATGTCCGGGGAGGGGAACTCCTCGGTGGGGCAGGTCGTCGCCGGTGCGCAGTCGAAGGCGCTGGGGCACCCGGCCTTGAATGAGAACGCCACCTGGGAGAGCCGGAGGTCGAAGCCCTCCGGAGCGGTCTCAGAGGCGGGGGAGGCCACCAGGCGAAGGGTATAGGGGGAGAAATCCCCCGCCCGATCCACTTCCACGGTGAGGCGCCGGCCCGAGGCGGCCACCGAGAGGACCTGGATTCCCCGCACCCGGACCCCACCCTGGATCACCACCTGGGCCGGCGTGAGCGGGGGCGCCCCGGGGACCCCATCCCCCTCGCCAGGGAGGGGGTGGAGGAAGGTGACCTCCAGGGTACGCTGGTCGGGGGACGTCACCTCCAGGTAGTCGATGCCGTTTCGCACCGGACGCCCATCGGCGCCCTGGGTGGTACGGACCGCTTCCCGACGGCCCTCGGTCCCGGAGGGGTGCAGGCTCGACATGATCAGAGCGCCCGGGAAACCTGGGCCACCCGGCGCTCCCGGGTGCGGCGGACGGAGTACTGGACCGAGACGGCCAGGGTCCCCTCCTGCACCGTCACATCCACCTCCTCCACGGCGATCCGGTCGCCCAGCCACTGCTGCAGTCCCCCCTGGACCAGGAACTGGGTGGTGGCCTCGAGCTCCGGACCGGCGGGGGCGAAGACCAGTTGCAGGAGTCCGCTCCCGAAATCAGGACGGTTCACCCGTTCCCCGGGCGCGGTGAAGAGGAACTGCTCGATGAGGTTCCGGACATGCACCTCCTCCACCGCCCCTGCGGTGCGTCCCTGCCCATCCAGCCGGAAGGGAAAGTCGACGTTTCTCATATGGCCACCACCCGGGGCTGGGTGGCCGCCACCACCGGAGGGCCCAGGGGCGCCTGGGTGGCCGCCAGAGCCAGGCCCACGCTGGTGTTCAGGATGGGGGGTACGCCATTCACCAGGACGCGGGCGGCGGGAACCAGCCACTGAACCCGGACGCAGGGGCCGGTCTGGCCGGCGAAGGGACACCCGGCGATGAGGTATTGGTCGGCCAGGGTGGCCACCGGAAGACCGCTCACCAGGACCCGTGTATTGGAAGGGATGGCGTTCACTGGGGCGCCGTGGGGGCAGAGGGCCGTAGCGCCCTGGTGGAAAAGGGTTCCGGACATGGTTCGTCTCGAGAGCGTGGTCTGGCGTGGGATGGGCCGGTACCGGGGGTCAGGTGACCACCAGCGCCCCGGCGTTCACGGTGACGGTGGGGCCCACCATGACGATGGAGGCCCCCCTCCCGTTCTGGATGTAGATCCCGGTGTCGTTCACGATGAGGGAGGCCCCGGTGGCGCTCTTCAGCATGATGCCACCGGTGGGCCCCGGGACGTCGCTCACCACGATTCCGTTCTGGAGGACGGTCTGGAGGGTGATCCCCGCCACCGCAGGGGGAACCGTCCGGGCCAGGGACGGCACCTCCGCAGCGCTTCCCCAGAAGCCCCCCACCCAGATGGGGTAGTCGGGGTCCCCCTGTTCGAACTCCACCCACACCCCGGATCCGATGGGGGGGAGGGCGAACTGCCCGTGCTGGACCCCGGCCACCGGGACGCAGGGCATGGCCCAACTCGAGACCATGACATTGGAGACATCGGGGACCATGACCTGGATGCGCCCCATCTGCATGGGGTCCACGTTGTTCACCACCGTCCCCCGATACTTTCCGAAGTAGAGTTGGGACTGGATCCTGGACTCGAGGGGGCTCATGGGCTGGTTCTCCTGGGGACGACGGGTTCAGGGACAGGGGGAGGCTCGCTGCGCTCCGAGGGCAGGGGGGAGATCAGGGGGGAACGGTGGCGGTGGTGGAGACCAGGCCGTTCCGGCTCAGGGTGAAGTCCTGCTTGTACTCGCCCCGCTTGAGGCGGTGGGTCACCTTGCGGACGTAGTAGAGTCCGTCGAAGGCGGTCCCGGCTCCCCGGACGCCCACCAGCTTCCGGGCCTTCAGGAGCCTTCCGTACCGGAGGACGTCCAGCGATCCGGTGGCGGTGACCACCTCGGAGCTCTTCGCCGCCTTCGCCATGGCCACGGCGGCGGCCTGGACGGGATTCAGCTTCCCGGTCCCCTCCATCCATTCCAGCCTCTTGGGGATGGGGGGAATCGCCCCCAGGGGAGGGGACAGGGGGGTGATGGCCGGGACCGGCACCCCCAGGGGGGTCCGGGTGGCGTTCAGATAGATGAGGGCCATGGGGAGGGTGGCTCCCTCCGAGTCGTAGCTGAAGTCCAGGGACTCCACATTGGTGTGGGCATCCATGTCCATGTTCAGCGCGGGCTGGGGCGCCCCCACTTTCAGCTCGGGGCCCCAGTAGGCCGTGCTCACCCCGGGGGTGGGCCCCGGCTCCAGGTAGAAGACGTAGCCCACCCGCTCCGCCAGCATCTTCACGTAGCCCAGGTCCTTCCCCCGGTGGAGGGGGATGCGGTCCATGGGGAGAGGGACGTCCAGGAGGACGCTGGGGATCACCTTGGGGACGATGCCGAAGACGGCGTACTTGGCCAGGACGGCCAGCACCCGGGCGAAGTCCGGGGCGGCGGGATAGGGGATTCCGCTGAAGTCGATGTAGTCCATGACCCGGGTGAGGTCCTCGCCGGTCACGGTGAGGACCGGAGCCTGCCCCGTCCTCCCCCCGGTCACCTCGTGATGGGTCATGACCCCGTCCATGAGGACCTCGGTACGGCCTCCGACGGTGGCGGCGAGGATGACCCGGATGAGGGGCGGCGCGGCACCTCCAGCCACCAGGAAGAGGGTGTGGAGGGGGGACCGCCGGCTCAGCTCGAAGGTGAGCTGGAACCCGCTGGGACCCTCGGTGGTGGTGGTGACCGTCACGGTCCGGAGGGCCTCCAGTACCTCCCGGGAGACGGGAACCGGGACCCCGGGACCGATCATGAGGGTGAGCTGGATCCCCTTAACCATGGGAGCCTCCCCCATCGTCGCTTCCCCCAGGCGTTCCCCGGGGAAGGGTCACCCGGAGCTCCCGTCCCACCGAGGCCGTGAGATCGTCGGGCCGCAGCGCCCCGTTGGCGTCGCAGAGGCGCCAGAAGAGCTCCGGGTCGTCCAGGTGGGCCGCCGCCAGGTTGTCCAGGCGGTCCCCCTCCACCACCCGGAAGGTGTGGAGGAGGGAGAGCTCCGACGCCCTGGGGACGAAGCGACGACGGAGATGGACCACGGTCCGGCCATCGGGGAGGGTGGTGGTCCGGGTCTCCACCCCGTGGTAGCGACTGTTGGGCGGAAAGCGGCTGGCTGCGGCACCGGCCAGGAGAAGGGCCTCGACGGAGCCGGGTCCCGGAGGCGTGCTCATGGCAGCCCTCCGATCCCCAGGGCTTCCAGGGTGCCCGCCACACTCTGGGCCGCCAGGCTCTCCTTCTGCTGCTGGTAGGCCATGAAGAGGCTTCCCCCCCGATGGGAGAAGCCCAGGTCGTCCACGCTCAAAACCCGGAGCCCCAGGGTCACCCGGGCCCGGATGGGGTTCAGGGCCACGTCAAAGGCCTCCTCCACCACGGAGAAGTCGGTGATCCGCACCGGGACGATCCGCTTCCGGCTCCAGACGAAGAGGGTGAGCGGCGACTCCATGGGGGTGATCTGGAGGGTCCCGGCGCCGGCCAGGGCGTGGTTCTCAAGGAGGGTGGCCGCCGTGGGGTAGACCAGGGTTTCCAGCGCCGCCAGCTCCGGGTGGATCCCCACCCGCACCGCCGACTCCTCCGCCACCTCCAGCCGATCGGTGGCGTCCAGGACCGCCTCCACCTGGATGGTCTCCACCGGGGGGCCCTTGAGGCGGAGGGCCTGGGACCGATTCTCTCCGGAGAGCTCCACCGACCGGGACTGGAGGGTCCGGCTCAGGGTGTCGGGGTTGTACTGGAGGGCGATGACCCGGAGCACCGAGGAGGTCTGGGGATCCAGGAGGACCAGCCCGCCCTTCATGAGGCGGGGGGAATTGGGGAAGGGACTCATGGCGTCGCCTCCATCCCGGCGATCCCCCCGGCGTGGCGCAGGATCATCGTGGCGTAGTCCACCAGCGCCTCGACCCCGGAGTGGTGGGGATCGCCCACCGTCCTCAGGGGGGCCAGGGCCGCCAGCGACCGCTCCCGCTCCTGGATGGCCGTCCAGACCAGGAACTCTCGGGTGCCGATGGCGTCCAGGAGTTCCACCACCCGCCCAGCCTCCTCCGGGAGGCGGCGCTCACGGACCATTTCCTGGAGCTCCTCCCGCCCCGGATGATCCATCTCGAGACCGTAGAGGAGGGGAAGGGTCACCTTCCCGGCATGGAGGTCCCCCCTCCCCACCGGCTCCCAGATTCCCTGCAGGTCGTCCAGGACCTGGAGGGCCAGGCCCAGGTGGAGCCCGAATCCACGGCAGGCGTCCACCGCCGCCGGGTCCTCGGTCCCGCATCGGGCGCCGGCACCGCACGCCCAGGCGAAGGCTCGGGCCGTCTTCCCGGTGATGGTGGCCCAGTAGTCGTCCAGGGTGGCCGTCTTCCCGGTGAGGTCCAGGTCCTGCCCCGCAAGGAGGTGGAGGGTCTCCCGGTGGAATTCCCGCTGGAGGGCCAGGACCCGGAGAGGGGGGAGGGGTGCCCTGGAAAGGAGGAGGGCACCGTAGGCCAGGAGGGCGGCGCTGAAGTTGAAGGCCCGCCCGGGCCCCACCCGTGCACCCAGGCCGGACCGGTCCCCGTCCTGGAGGTCGTCCAGGATCCCCCCGGCCTGGGCCACCACCTCCCAGGTAGCCGCCACCTCCCGGGCAGCCCGAGGGTCACCACCCACCGCGGCGCAGGCCGCCAGGGGCAGGGTGGGGCGGGGGCCCAGGGGATGATCCGCCACCGGCCCCAGCACCCGACGGAGCTCCGGCCAGTCCCGAGGGGCTTCCCGCCGCACCACCTCCCTGACCTCGGGAAGGAGACCCCCGAACATTCCCACCCCGACCCCCGCCCCCTCATCCATCCCCTTCCCCCCTGCCCCTGGGAAGGACCCTGGAAGTGACCTCGACTCCGGTGCGTGCGTCATGGGTCAGACCCCCATCTTGGCGAGTTCATAGGCCGACCGGTGGCTAGCGGCCACCTGGTTCCGCACCGCCACGTAGATCCCCTCGTCCATCCCCCGGCGCCAGACCGCCTTCACGGCTTCGCTGAAGAGCCATCCCGGTGTGGGGTTCCGGGGCGGCCGGGGAATCATGTCCATGGCCCGGGACCCCCGGATGGCCTGGGCAAGCATCTCCGCCGCGAGCTGGCGGAGGGC
The DNA here is from genome assembly GCA_007695225.1 of Gemmatimonadales bacterium. Lineage (GTDB taxonomy): Bacteria > Gemmatimonadota > Gemmatimonadetes > Longimicrobiales > Gaopeijiaceae > T3Sed10-66. Next base: position 20,428 of record REED01000143.1, on the reverse strand, counting down.
GTCGTTGAGCTGCGAGGGCGGACTCTGATCGGGAAAGAAGAACTGGAAGATCTCCCGGACCATCTCGTCATTTCCGGGAAGGTCCTCCTCCATCCGCTCCCGCTCCGACCTTCGACCGCAGGCGGCCCGACGGACCTCCAAGAGGGGGGAGCTCTCCCGGACCTCCGACCTCCACACGTCGGGACGCTCCTCCAGTGCCGCCGCCCGCTCCTCCAACTCCTGCGGGTCATGGCTCCCGTGGAATCCCCGGATGGCCTCCCGGTGCCGGCCTCGCTCCACCCGGCCGCGACGGAAGGTGTCCCGGAGGTAGTCCGGGACCGGCTCCTGGTAGACCTCCCGACCGATCCGGTCCGCTTCCTCCTCCGCCCGGTCGTGGGAAGGGCCCACGGTCAGGTGGGAGGGGGCCACGGCCCCCTCCTGCTGAATGGCGTGGGTGAGTTCATGGGCCAGGAGGGCCCTCCCGGCCGCCGTACCGGGCTGGTAGCGGCCCGGGGCGAAGACGATGTCCCTCCCCACCGTGTAGGCCGCAGCGCCCAGCGCCTCGGCGGATCCGGCCTCCTCTCCGTTCGGATGGATTCGGATGCGACTCAGGTCGTGACCGAACCGTGCCTCCATGGCCTCCCGGGTTTCGGTGTCCAGGGGGGTGCCCGAACGGCCGGCTCCCTCGGGGAGGGCCCCAGCGTCAAGGGCCCGTGGGTCCGGGAGGTGGACCTCCTCGCGTTCGCCGCGTCCTGAGCCGCGTCCTGGGCTGCGTCCCTTGCCATCGCTACGTCCCATGGTGCCCCCTCCGGTGCGTGCCGCTCCTGTGGTTGCCCATCCCGTTCCCACGGGCCTTCTCGACGGCCCTCTCAAGGGCCTTCTCAAGGGCCTTTTCGATCCCTTGCGCCAACTGTGGGGCGAGATCCCCCTCAACCTCCCGGGAAAGCCCCCTGGAGAGTTCCGTGGCCAGGTACCCCCCCAGCTCCTCCTCCAATGAGGCGGCGACCCTCCGGGCCTCCGCCGCGGAGAATCCATGGAAGACCAATTCCCGGACCTCCACTTCGATGCGCCGGGCGCCCACGGCGGAGGCCTGCGGACCGTTCCCCGTCATCCGCGGCTCCGTCATCCCGTCGCCTGGAATCCCGCCGCCTGGCATCCGTGCCTCCGTCATCCGCGCCTCCCGGGAGGTCAGCTCCATCCGTCCACCTCTCCCTGGAGGAGGGGCTTCTCCAGCTTGGCGTACTCGGCCCGTGCCGCCTGGAGGAGATGGCCCATCCGGATGGGCTCATTCGCCGCTGCGGCCAGGAAAGCGCCGTTCAGGGCGATGTTCCGGATGTTTCCCCCGGCGGCGGTGAGTCGCCCGAGCCGCTCGGGATCCAGCCCTTCGGTGGGGGCCTCCGGGGGGAAGACGCGACGCCAGATCTCGGTCCGCTCGGCCCGGCCCGGGAAGGGGAAGTGCACCAGGTAGCGGATCCGCCGCAGGAAGGCAGAATCCAGGGCTCCTCGAAGGTTGGTGGTGAGGATGGCGAGCCCCTGGTAGGCCTCCATGCGCTGCAGGAGATAGCTGACCTCGATGTTGGCGTAGCGATCGTGGCTGTCCCGGACCTCGCTTCGCTTCCCGAAGAGGGCGTCGGCTTCGTCGAAGAGGAGGATGGCGCCACCCTCCTCGGCGGCGTCAAAGACCCGGGAAAGGTTCTTCTCGGTTTCGCCGATGTACTTGCTCACCACCTGGCTCAGGTCGATCCGGTAGAGATCGAGCCCCACCTCTCCTGCCACCACCTCCGCCGCCAGGGTCTTTCCGGTGCCGCTGGCTCCAACGAAGAGCGCCGTGATCCCGGACCCCCGTCCCCCTCCCCCCCCGAATCCCCACCCCTCGTGGACCCCCACCCGCTGCGCCACCCCGGCGGCCATCTGCTGGAGGACCTCCCTCTGCGCCCTGGGAAGGACCAGGTGATCCCATCCCGCTTGGGGTTCGATGCGATGGGCCAGGTCATCCAGCCGGGGTCGGGCCTGGGCCCGGCACGCATCCCAGAGCGCCCCTTCCGGAACCGTCCCACCCGTGGCGTGCCGCTCCGCCTGAAGGCGGGCCCCCACCGACCGCATCCCGTCCAGCCCCATCCGGAAGTGATGGGTCACACGGCGGACGCCGCCATTGAGCCCCACCCCCCCTTCCCCCAGAACCTCCCCCCACTGGGCCTCCTGCTCCCCCGGAGAAGGAGTGGGAACCTCCACCCGCACGCTCTCCACTCCATGCAGGGAGAGGGGCTCCCGAGCCATGACAAGGGTTCCAGGCCCCAGCCGGCGGACCAGGTCGGCCACCTGGGCGGGGCCCTCCTCTCCCCGGAGGTGGAAGGCATCCACCAGCAGGGTCCTCCCCTCCAGGGCTCGCTCCCGTTGCCAGAGTCGGCAGAAGGTCTCCCGCTCCTCGGCCCTCCCTGGGATGTCGTCGGCAGAGAGGATATGGAGGGCGGCGCCCCGGGCCTCCCCAGCCCGCCCCGCCACCTCCCGGCACGCTGCCGCGTCGGGGCCATGGAGCTGCACCGCCGCGACGCTCCCTCCCCCGTTCGCAGCCGTGCCCGCGGTCCAGACCCCCACCACCCGGTGGACCGATTCCCGCTGTCGGGACGCCAGACCCCGGATGGAATACCAGGGATGGAGGAGCGGCTGGAGGCGCTCGTCCAGGGTGGAGACGCCCAGGAGGTGGTGGAGCACGCGTTCGTCGATCTGGATGGGGCACGCCACCAGGGCTTCGTGATGGAGCGACCCGCGGGAGCGAAGCTCGATGAGCTTCCAGAACCGGAGGGGCGCACTGGGCGCAAGGGCGCTCCAATGGGGGTCCGGAAGGGTCGCCAGGGCCAGGCCGAAGGTCGGGAAGCCATGCCGTGGGTCCCCCTGGGCGGCGCCGCAGAGGGCGGGGAACTCCCCGTCCAGCTCCACGGCCGCCGCCAGGACCAGGAGGCGGGTCTCGAAGGGGCTCAACCCGAAGGCCCGGACCACGCCATCCAGTGCCGCCACCCGGTCCGACGGCCCCATGGACGCCTTTGACGCCTTGGACGCCTTGGACGCCTTGGACGCCTTGGACGCCCCGGACGCGCCCTCGTTGGGCTCCGCTCCCGGCGGCCGGAGATATCCCCGGACTTCCCCCATGGCCTGGAGCATCCGGTCCTTGTGGAGCTCGGCGTGAAGCTCGGCATGGACCTCGTTCCGACCCGACCCGGCCCCCCGCAGCCTCGTCATGGGATGGCCACCTGCTGCGAGGGATCGAAGGCCGGCGGTGAAGCGCTCCGGTCCACCAGCAGGCTCTCCGCTTCGTCCACCAGCAGGCGGAGCCACTGGGATCCCGTGGGGAATTCCTGTGAGGTGAACGCCAGGGAACGGGTGTCATCGCCGCTGAAGGGGTCCGGGGGGAGCTGCAGCGCACCCACCGCAAGGCGGATCCGCTGCCCCTGTCGGACCGGAGGACTGGTCTCCACGGTCACCGTCACCTCGCCCCCGCTCCCCGGGTCCACGGTGACTCCTTCCACCCTGGGGGCCAGGATCACCGGGAGGACTCCGGTGATCCGGTCCTCCTCGCCCCCTCGGCGCATCACCACGGCCACGCCATGGATGCCGGCCTGCCAGAGGTCGGGATTGAGGGGATCGTCGTCGGGGACGGGGCCCGGGGCGGGATCGGGAGGGAGGCGCACCCCCACCCGAGCCGGTGTGGAATCGGGCTCGGCCGGAAGCTCCAGGACCTCTCCGGAGCGGAGGTGGACGAACCGGACCGCCACCGTGTCCCCTTCCAGCTCCCGCCCCTCCAAGGTGAGGAGCTCCCCCATCCGCACCGCCGGCTGCCGGGCAGGAGGAAGCACCCGGGAGAGAAAGGGTCCCGGGGGCGTCACGCCGGTGAAGGCCTGCACCCCCCGCTCCCTCCCCGAGACCGGGTCCACCTCTCCCCGGGAGAGGACCGGGAGGGGCGACCGCACGGGGGCCTGCCCTTCGATGAGGACCACCGAGACCAGGTACGCCGCCGAGGGCCGATACCGAGCCTGGAAAGCGCCCCACAGGCGCGTGAGCTCGTCGGTGCCCAGGGGGTTGAGAAGAACCTTCACCTGCTCCACCTGATCCGCCAGGTCCGATGCCGTCAGAGCGCCTACAGCGGGCGGGAGGAGGCCGTCCCCCACCGGCGAGGGCTGGGCCAGGGAGGTCCGGATGGCCTCCCGCCCCAGGACCGGCGTCTCGTGGAGGAGCTGCATGGCGTAACCCAGCAGGATCTCCGCCTCGAAGTCCTGGGCGCCGTAGGCGGTCATTAGGTAGTGGAGATCCAGGGCCAGGGGCGGGTTGGCGAGACGCCTCCCGTGCCCGTTCCGGGAGGGGAGATCCACGTTACGGAGGGCGGCGTTGGGCTGGACCTGGTAGAGGAAGAGGTTGAGGCGGGCGGCCTCGTTCTCCCCGGTCTCGATCCGGTCCGGGGCCAGGGTGGACACGGTCACCGGCCCACCCATCGCCGAGGTGATGGACTGGTCGATGAGGCCGTTGTCCAGCAGGTCCTTCAGGACCGCCGTCACCCCTGCCAGCGCCAGGGCGTTGCTCATCGCTCCCCCCGGATCCGCTGCTGCAGGTAGTCCTCCAGCCCCAGCCTCGGGCCGGCTGCCGACTCCGGAACCGGTGCCGGCGCCGGCGCCGGCCGGGGAGGGTGGGGCGGGGGAGAGGGTCGGGCGGGGGCACGGATCTCAATGCGTCCGATGGTCACCTGGACCACCGGGGCCGGAGGTTCGTGGCCCCCAGCGCCAGCGGAGGGCTCCCTGCGGGTGCCGCCATTCCTCCCCGGAGAATCCCTGGAATCCGTGGCGTGGTCGCCCTGCCCCTGAGGTCCGGGCGGAGCCGTGCCCGCCCCCTGGAGCCCTGGGCTTCCGGCGGCGGGGGACGGTCGTGTCCGAAGGGAAAGGAGGCCCCGGGACGCTCCGTCGGACCGGGGGACGAGGGACCCGGATCCATCCACGGGCTGCTTCCTTCCAGCCGGCCCAAGCCTCTCCGGTGCATCCTCCTCCCAGGAGAAGGTTTCCGATGGCGATGGGGAGTCGGCGGGGGACGCAGCAACTCCTCTGTCCCAGGAGATGGACGGCCGAAGGGACACCTTCCTCCCGGGGACGGGGGTGGAAGCCCCCTCCCCGTCACGCCCACCGGCCACCGGCGCATCGTTTGCCCCCGGAGGCGGCCCCATTGTCGGCGTGGAAGGTGAACGGAGAGATGACCTGAAGGAGGCTTCCGAGGACCCGGGAAAGCCCGGTCGACGGAGACTCCCCCCCCTGGGCACGGGCCGTCCCGGACCGCCTCCGCGGCCGTCAGGGGCCTCGGAAGGAGCCGGCCCGGAATCCCCTGGCGCACCGCCGGGCGGATCGCCGTTGGCGGAATCACGGTGGCGTGGATCGCCATCGCCTGGAAGACCCTGGCCCGGGGCGGACTGGAGCCGCCACCTCTCAAACCCCGACCCTTCCCCGGGAGCGGGCTCAAAGGCGGACCGTCGGCGAGGGTGAACGGAGGGAGCCACATCCCCCCGAGCCCGGTGGAGAACCCGATCCAGGAAGGAGTTCATGCCCTTCCCCCGTGCGGCGGGACAGCCCACGGCCCCGGCCCAGCCCCCGGCCCCCGAAGGGAGTCCTGGATCCGCTCCAGGTAGGCCCTCCGTCGCCGGGGGGGAAGGGAAAGGGTCTCCCCCTCCGTCCATCCATAGGCCAGCGCCAGGGCATGCAGCTGGTCCAGGGTCCGCCGGGCCCAGCCATCCACCTCCGACCATAGATAGGCGGGAAGATCCAGGGGGACGCTCCACGCCGCGCCGCAGTCAGGGCAGGAGAGAGCGAGCTCCAGTTCGGCCAGTGGGTCCGCCTCGGCCATTCGGCCCGCGATCCGTTCCACCATGGCTCCGGAAAGGGTTCCTGGCCGCCCCTCTTCCCCCTCCAGGCAGCGCTCCAGAAGCGTGACACCGGACGCGCCAGGCTCCTCGGAGAGGGCCAGGACATCCCCCACCGTGGGGACCCGGAAGCCCAGGCGCCCTCCCTCCACCTCCTCCCACAGGAGGGGGAGGGAAGGCTCTCCGGAGCCTTCGGCGCGGCCCCGGGGGCCGGAGTCCGGATCGGGAGGGGAAAGGAGCTCCCGGGCGTCCAGCGTCACCTCCACCGGGATCGCGCACTCCGGGCATTCCGTGACGGCATGGAGGGGCGCCCCGAAAAGACGGACCCGGAGCTGGAGGAGGCAGCGGTTCTGCTCTCCCAGGGGGAGGCCAACCAGTTCGCCCATCGCCTTATCCGGCGCGGCCAACGCCAGGAGGAGGAGCGCCCGGCGGGCCGGACCGGCCCCCGCTCCCTCTTCCCAGGCGTCCAGCATGGCGGCCTCCCACGAGTCATCCATGGAATCCCCTCACTCCTAAAGGGAAGGCTCCGCCGGTTCCGTCACCGCCACGTCCCGCTCCCACCCCTCGTTCTGCAGGGTCAGGGACTGGATGAGGACGGCGTTGGCATTGGCGTCCAGATCCGCCGTGGCCTGAAACTCCGACGGCCAGCAGCGGAACACACGGTAGGAGAGAACGAGCTGCCCCGCCTCGTTGAAGAGGTCCACCGTGATGTCCTTCCGGAAGTCGGCCAGGGACACCTCGGCGCCCAACCCCGCACCGAAGTTCCAGACCTTGGTGGCCCACTGCTCGAACTCGGGGTCATGGGTCACCCCCCGCTCCAGGGTGATGGCCTCGTACTCGGTACGACCCGGCGACTTGCGGCTGGAACTGGGGTCTCCCCCTTCCCGGTGGGAGACCACCTCGGTGGTTCGTTTCAGGGCGCCTACCCGGCTCACTCCGGCCACGTACCGCCCATCCCACTTGATCCGGAACTTGAAGTTCTTGTAGGGATCGAAGCGCTGTGCATTGGTGCTGAACTGTGCCATGAGTTGTTCTCCTAGGCCTCAACCTGGCCGGCCAGCTGCTGGATCCGGATGATCACGAATTCGGCGGGCTTGAGGGGAGCGAAGCCCACGAGGATGTTCACGATGCCGCGATTGATGTCGTCCTGGGTGGTGGTCTCTTGGTCGCACTTCACCAGGTAGGCCTCCTGTGGCGTCTGGCCCTGGAAGGCCCCCTGGCGGAAGAGGTTGTGCATGAAGGCCCCGATGTTGAGGCGGATCTGCCCCCAGAGGGGTTCGTCATTGGGCTCGAAGACCACCCACTGCGTTCCCCGGAAGAGGCTCTCTTCCAGGAAGAGGGCCAGCCTCCGCACCGGGATGTACTTCCACTCCGAGGCCTGCATCTCGGCCCCGTCCAGGGTCCGGGCGCCCCAGGCCACCGGTCCGAAGACCGGCATGATGCGGAGGGCGTTCACTCCCTGGGGATTCAGGACCCCGTTCTCCCGGTCGGTGAGCTTGTAGTCCAGGGCCTGCACATTCCGGAGTCGGGCCTCCGTCCCCGCCGGGGCCTTCCAGACGCCTCGAGCGCTGTCCGTGCTTGCGAAGAGGCCCGCCAGCGTCCCGCTGGGGCCCACGCTCCGAAGCCGATTCCGGTTCAGGGGGTCGGCGATGCGGATGCGGGGGAAGTAGACCGCCGCGTTCCGATGACGAAGGCCCGCGTTCTCCGTGAGCCAGGACTCCATGGCATCCAGGCTTCCCTCGCCCTCGGAGATGTCCACCAGGAGGAAGGATCGACGCTCCTCGCAGTAGGCGATGGCCTCGCCGTAGACTGCCCGCATGTCCGCCGCTGCGAGCTCCGCAGCGGCGGGGATGCAGAGAATGTTGAAGAGATCGGCGTCTTCCAGGGCGTAGATCCCAGACTTCGCCGAGCGCTCTCCCCGCAGGTCGGCTTCCGAGGGCGGGTCCCCGTCGTCACCGTCCTCCAGGGGGACGAGTTGGTGGCCCACATGGACGCCCGCCCCGGTGAGCCCCAGGTCCGCCGCGGTGGTATCAGCCCCCTGGTTGGCGAAGCGGATCTCGGCGTCGGACTGGAAGTCCCGTCCTCCCCGACCCAGGAGGACCCGGAAGCGTCCTCCCGCCAGGGCCACCCGGGCGCCGGCCAGGAGGGGGTTGTCCCGATCCGCGGATCGGATGGCCCGCTCCAGGAAGGGCCGCAGCGCGGTGTAGCTCTCCGGGGGGTCGGCCCCATCGAAGGAGACGGTGGCCACCACCGGGGCCAGGTCCGCCGCTCCATCGCCGGGGTTCACGGTGATCTCGAACTGGGCCTCGTCGTCCACGATGGGACCCGAGGTCGGAGCAGCAAGCTCGGATCCCAGCGTCCCGGTGACCTCCGGGCGGAAGGTGTTCACCCACGGGTCCGGAAGGGGATCGGTGAGGCCGTCACGGGTGAGTTGCACGAGGCGGGAGGCCGCGTTCACCACCTCCAGGGCATTGTTGGGCGCCCCGGGCCGCATGGTGAGATTCCGGAAGGTCTCGCTCCGCCGGACCACCATCCGCCCCCCCTCGTCGGCCACCTCGCTCACCAGCAGGTTGAACTCCGCCGCCGGGTTGGTGGTCTCGTAGTCCACCTCCACCCGTAGCCCATTCCCCCAGTCCCCGTGGTCCTCCGCCGAGGTCCGACCGACCCGGCGACCGGCGTGCACCCGGACGATCTCCAAGCCGCCTCCCTCCAGGACCAGGTCGGCAGCCGCACTGTCCTCGGTCTCGACCCGGATCACCCAGGCTTCCGAGCCGCCGTTCAGGAAGAACTGCCGGATGCCGTAGCTGGCGGCGCTGGTTCGCTCGAGACCGCCGAAGTCCCGTTCGAAGTCGGACATGCTGAAGACCCGGACCGGAGTTTCCATGGGCCCCCTGGAGAACCGATCGACAAAGGCAGCCACCGAGGTGGACACCCCCGTCATGGTCCGCACCCCGCTGGGGACCTCTTGGATGTAGACGCCTGGGTAGGTCGGTGTTGTGGACATCCGCGATTCTCCTCTTCCCGTCTGGGCGTCGGCGTAGATGAGGAGCCCTCTGGAGGCTCCGACAGGAACGCAACATGGCGAAGCCCCGTCTCCAGATCGTCTCACAGGCGTCCCCGGAGTGTCCCAGGGGCGCCACGAAGGAGAATCCAGGTCCCTCCGCCCCCCCCGGATCGCGTGTCAGCCGACCCCCTGAACGCCGCGAGCCGCTCCCCCTCTTCGGGGGAGCGGCTCGTCTACCATCGCCGGAGGTGAAGGAGGCTCAGGGATCCGGAGTCAGTCCACCCTCCGGATATACCGCCCATGCACCCAGCCCTGGACGTCCCCCTGCCCCTCTACATCCCCCACCACGTCCACCAGGCGCCAGCTCCCCTGTTCCCTCAGGACATCCAGGCGGGTCCCGTTGGGGAGTGGGCTGATGGGCAGGGGCTCGTGCTGCGTACCGGGGCCGCGACGGATATTCAGGGCTGTGATGGTCTCGAAGGCGGGCATTCCGTCCTCGGCCCGACCCAGGAGGCGGGCCCGGAGGCTCCCCAGGGGGAAGGCGGGTCCCGGGTCGGTCTTCCGGCCCGGTGAGATGTCCTCGTGCCCCAGGATGTCCCGAATCCCGGGATAGGCCCGGAGGATGGCCTGGCTCACCTCCAGGGTGGCCGCCAGCTGTTCCGGGGAATAGAGGTGCCACCCGCACGGGTTGCTCTCATGTTTGTGCGTCGCCTCCATCACCTCGTCTTCAGGGAAGCTGCCGCCGAACCAAGCCCGCCACTTCCCACCCTGCCGGGTGAGACGGCCTGCGTTGTCCAGCTCGATCCCGATGGAATGGCGGTTCAATCCCGTGAGCCCATTCCACCGGCTCGCCCCCGCGTGCCAGGCGACCCGGTTGAAGGGGACCAGTTGGGTGATGGCCCCGTCCCTTCCGATGACGAGGTGGGCCGACGCTCGGGCCATCTCGTTGGCGAGCCAATTCACCGACGACTGGGCGTTGGCACCGGCGGTGAAATGGATGACGAGGTAGCTGGGGTCCAGCGCTCCCCCCACGTTCGGACTCTGGACGAAGGGGACGGGGGCATCGGGCTCGGTCCGGAGCCGGTGATCAACGATGTTCATGAACCATGGTCTCCCGTTGAATGGGTTGTGTGGGCGGATCAGTCCTCGATAGGGGTGCGGCCTCGGAACTCCGAGCCCGCAGCGAAACGGCGGTGGGGATGTGGGCCCGGGCGGCTTCGAGGCGGGCGATGAGGGCGTGGAGTTGGCGCACCGCCCCATCCACCTCCCGGGCCAGTTGCTCCTCATCCCCCGGGGCCTCTCCGGCCCGGGACCCCGTCGGGCCACGGGACCCCATCGGCCGGGTCCCCGCGCCCGCAGGGGGCGCTCCTCCCGGGGGGAGGACCCCCCTGTCGCGGATGGTGTCGTGGAGCCGCCGGGTCTCCTCCATGGGCTCCACCCCCAACTCCTCCTTCATGAGCCGGACACAGACCTCGTATTGGCGCAGGGCGGAGGGCCGATCCCCCATGGAAAGGTGGCAGATCATGAGTTCCCGGTGCACGTGCTCCCGGATGGGGTCCTTCCGAAGGAGCTGGCGCCCGAAGGAGATGGCGGCCAGCCATTGCCCCTGGGACTTGTGGTGGGTCATCAGACGCTCCAGGGCCCCCAGATACGCCAGGGAAAAACGCTCCCGGTCGAAATGGCACCAGTCGTCGTAGATGCCATCCAGGAGATCCCCCTGGTACAGGGAGACCGCACGGTATAGTCGACCGGTGGCCTCGGGTGACAGGGCCCCTGGGGCGTCGAAGGCGCGGCGCTCCACGCAGCCCTCGAATTCCAGGGCGTCCACCCACACGTCACCGGTTCCTGGAAAGGTGACCTGAGGCCCATCCATCCGGAGAAACGTGCCCCGATCCTCCTCCTGCGGTTCCAGGACGGATCGGATCCGCCAAAGGGTTGTTCGGAGCGCCTTGCGAGCCTCCGTCTCAGGATGCTCCCCCCAAAGGAGGCCGCAGAGGAGGTCGCGATGAACGGGCCGATCCCTGTGCAGGACGAGATAGGCGAGAAGGCTGCGGGCCCTGCGGGTGGGAAGGGCGGGGAGCTGTGAATCTCCCTGACACACCTCCAACCCTCCGAAGAGGCGGATCCGAAGGTGATCCATGATGGATACTGGAGTGCGGGACCAACCGGCTAGGGAGAGTTCTCCCCTACGCTGCCACCGGCACCCTGGGGAGGGATCCCCGACTGGGCCGGCCGAGCCGAATCTTGCAAATGTGCCGCCCGGAAAGCTCGCGACCGGGCAACTGGACAGGGGCGGAAGAATCCGGGTCCGAACCCTGAAGGACAGGCATAATGCGTCCGTCGACGGATGGACACAAGAGCGGGGAACGAAAGGACTGCCTTCCGACCTTCGGAAGTCGACGCGAGAAGCAAAGGGAGGGGCTCGTGGACTTCTGGGCGAGGCCCACCCAGAGCCGCGGGGCCCGCCCAGAGCTATCCGCCCGCCCAACGCTCAGAAGATCTCCGCCACCATGCAGCGGACGCTTCCGCCGGCCTTCTCCAGCTCGCTCACCTCCACGGCATGGATGCGAAACCCCTCCCGCTCCAGGAAGGCCACCGAGGAGGGCCTGAGGGCACCCCGAGCGGTGGCGCTCATGAGAACGTCCCGAGGGGTGACGGAGATGCAGTTCCCGGCGAAGGCCAGCTTCTCCTCCTCCTCAAGGAGAAGGGTCCGTCCGGGGTAGACCCGTGCGATCTCTTCCGGCACCCGGGGATCCATGAACGAAGGGGCGTGGAGCACCGCCACCCGCCCCGCCAGGATCGCCATGACCACGTTGGTGTGGTACTCACCCGGGTGGAGATCGAAACGGAAGGTCAGGCGAAGCGCCAGGGCATGGTGCATGGCCTCGCAACCGGCCTCATCCACCCGCTCCGTCATCCCGCAGTAGCCAATTCCCCGGGCCCGGTCGATGACCAGGGGCCCCGTCATCTCCGCCACCACCCCGGAACGGGAGAGGTCCCTGAGCTCGTATCCCAGTTCGTCGCGGAAGAGGGCGCGGATCTCCTCTCGGTCACTCTCTCCCTGCCGAACGGGATGACGCATGGAGCCCACCACCAGGCGGCCGGGGATGGTGGCGAAGACGTTGTTGGGAAAGACCCCGTCAGGGAGCTCGGGGTGGCCCGGGATAAGGTGGACCACAAGCCCCAGACGTCCGAGGGTCTCGGCCAGTGCTCGGTGCTGCGCCAGGGCCCGTTCCGTGTCCACCGAGGCGTCCCACTGGACGTAACGGTTGTCCGGAGAAGAACCTGGAATCAGCCGAAACTGGCGGGGGCTCACCAGAAGCGCACTGCGCATGGTGGGCGGGGGTTCCGCCGAGAGGGGAAGCCTCGTCAGGGCTTCCCCAAAGGCTTCTGGAGAGGTCGCGATCACGCCACGCCCTCCGCCGCCGGTCCCGGACTCAGACCACCCCCTGGTCGATCATGGCGTCCGCCACCTTCCGGAACCCGGCGATGTTGGCGCCATGCACCAGGTTCCCGCTCGCCCCAAACTCCTCGGCGGCCTCGCTCACCGTCTCGTGGATCCCCTTCATGATCTCCCGGAGCCGACGGTCCACCTCGTCCATGGACCATTGCCGCATGGAGGCATTCTGGCTCATCTCGAGTTGGCTCGTGGCCACGCCCCCGGCATTGGCCGCCTTCCCGGGGCCGTACGCGATGCGGGATTCGGCCAGGTAGCCGACGGCATCCGGTGTCGCCGGCATGTTGGCGCCCTCGCAGACACACTGACATCCGTTCTCGAGCAGGGTGCGGGCATCGGAGAGGGTCAACTCGTTCTGGGTCGCCGAGGGGAAAGCCGCGTCGCAGGGGATGGCCCAGATGGCATGCCCCCCCTCAGGATACTCTGAAAGGGGGATGAAGCGGGCGTCGCTCTGTTCGCTGGCATACTCCTCCAGGCGCCCCCGATTCACCTGCTTCACCTCCTTCAGGAGCTCCAGGTCGACGCCCTCCTCGTGGTGGACCGTCCCGCCGGAGTCGCTCACCGCCACGACCCGGGCCCCCATCTTCTGGAGTTGTTCCACGGTGTGGAGAGCCACATTCCCGGATCCCGATACGATGCAGGTCTTGCCCTCCAGTCCCTCCCCCCGTGCATTGAGCATCTCCTCCGCGAAATAGACCGATCCATAGCCCGTGGCCTCCTTCCGCCCCAGCGACCCTCCCCAGGCCAGCCCCTTTCCCGTGAGCACGCCGTCGAAGCTCCCGGTGATTCGTTTGTACTGGCCATAGAGGTATCCGATCTCCCGGGTCCCAACGCCGATATCCCCGGCGGGAACATCGACCGTGGGGCCGACGTGCCGATAGAGCTCGGTCATGAAGGACTGGCAGAAACGCATGATCTCGTTGTCGGAACGCCCCTTCGGATTGAAGTTGGCCCCACCCTTCCCCCCCCCCAGGGCCAGGCCGGTGAGGGCGTTCTTGAAGATCTGTTCGAAGCCCAGGAACTTGACGATCCCCGCGTTCACCCCGGGATGGAAGCGAATCCCTCCCTTGTAGGGTCCCAGCGTGGAACTGAACTGGACCCGGTATCCCTTGTTCACCTGTACCGTCCCCTCGTCATCGACCCATGCCACCCGGAAGAAGATCTGGCGCTCCGGCTCGACGATCCGTTCGATGATCCGATGGGCTCGATACCGGGGGGAGGCGTCGAGGAGGGGGCGCAGCGAGTGGAGGACCTCGGCGACAGCCTGGAAGAATTCGTCCTGAGCGGGGCTCGATTTCCTCAGTGCCTCAAGGGTATCCTCGGTGTAGGGCATCTCGTCTCACGGGGTGGAGGTGCAGGGTATCGGTTGGCCGGCTCCTGGCTGAAATGCCGGAACCGCTCAAAGATCTCTCTTCGCACGACCCGCGCAAAGGCTTGATCGGCCCTGGTGCTGGACACGGTTTGGAAAAGGGGAGTCAGGGAAACCAACACCTCCTGCCTCATCCTCGACGAGGCCGCCGGCTCTCCTCGCCTGCGATCATACCGGCGCCTTCTAGAAGGCCCGTCTCCTTCTTCACCGGCCGCCCCGCGACGCCTGAACCCGCTCCGCCGCCTTCCGCGCCGTGATGAGCACCGGATCCCAGACCGGGGAGAAGGGGGGGGCGTAGGAGAGATCCATTCCCTGCATCTCATCTACCGTCATCTCGTTCCAGAGGCAGGCCGCCACGACGTCGATGCGCTTCGCTGCGCCTTCCAACCCAACGATCTGTCCTCCCAGGAGTCGGCCGGACCCCTGTTCCGCCAGGAGCTTCGTCTTCATGCGCTTCGCCCCGGGGTAGTATCCCGCCCGGGTGGTGGATTCCACGGTCACCGATTCGAACGCGAACCCCGCCTCCGTGGCCTCCGACTCATTGAGGCCGGTGCGCGCCACCTCCACGGCGCAGATCTTCGAGACCGCCGTGCCCACCACGCCGGGGAAGGTGGCATACCCCCCGCCCAGGTTGATTCCGGCTATCCGGCCCTGCTTGTTGGCATGGGTGCCCAGGGCGATGGCCACGGGGTTTCGGGATACCCTGTGAAAGGTCTCGATGCAGTCCCCGGCGGCCCACACCCCTTCCACCTGGCTGCGCATCCGGAGGTCGGTGCAGATCCCACCGGTCTCCCCCACCGGGATGCCCGCTTCCCGGGCGAGGGCACTCCGGGGCCGGGTGCCCAACCCCAGGATCACGACGTCGGCGGGGATCACACCCTCACCCGTGGAGACGCCCGTCACCCGCCCGCCACGGGTCTCGAAGGCATCCACCGTCTCTCCCAGGCGCAGTTCCACGCCCACCTCTCGCAGGGCGTCGGCCACGAGGGCCCCCATCTCCGGGTCCAGGGTTCGCATGGGCTGGGGTGCCTGCTCCACCAGGGTGACGTTCAGGCCGCGCATCACCATGGCCTCCGCCATCTCCAGTCCGATGTAGCCCCCTCCCACCACCACGGCATTCTTGGGGTCATCCGCCAAGGCACGCTCGACCGCGAGGCCATCCTCCAGCGTCTGCACCCCGAAGATTCCCTGGGCGTCGATTCCCGGTATGGGAGGCCGGAGCGGCTCCGCACCCACCGCCACCACCAGTTGGTCCCACGCTTCCTGGTATTCCTTTCCCGTACCTACCTCCCGAACCCGGATCCGGCCGGCCCCGGTGTCGATTTCCACCACCTCGTGACCCGTCCGGGCATCGATCTGGAAGCGATCGCGGAAGACCTGGGGGGTCCGGGCCACCAGACGCTCCGCATCCTCCACAAGCCCCCCGAGGAGGTAGGGAATGCCGCAGGCGGCGTAGGAGGTGAACCGTCCGCGCTCGAAGGCGATGATCTCGAGTTCCTCGGCGGGGCGTCGTCGTCGGGCCTGGGAAGCGGCGCTCATACCGGCGGCGTCTCCACCAATGACGAGAAGGCGTTCAGGCATGGATTGGGAATCCTGTGTTGGAACGGTGCCACCTGGGGGGAACGGTCCCGGGGCACCGTTCCCCGGGGGGCGGAGCCCGTTGGCGCCAGGGAGGAGGCCGGAGAGGCGGCGGGTCGGGAGAGTAGGTTCGCCACGCCCGGTTCAGCAAGGCCCCGGGGGCGCGCGGGTGTGGGCTCCCGGTGCACCGAAACGCGTGGGTTCGTTGTGCTCGGCTGGGAACTCCTTGCCCGGGCTCGGGGCCCGATGTACTTAGGAGAATCCACTCTCCCCTTTCCTCGCCCGGTGGGCACGCTTTCCCATCCAGGTTCCCGAGCCGGGTCGTGGAGCAGGCCCACACCGCGAGAGCTCCTCGTGATCACATGTTGACCCCCGCAACGGTCCTGGATGCTGCATCAACGGTCGCGGAGGCCCTGGAGCGTCTCCAGGCCCATCTGCCCATGCCCACGTCGTGCTGCGGAGACAAGTCGAACTAGAACTCTTGTTCTATCTTTTCAGCGCCGGGGCCCTCAGGGAGCGACTCCAGCACGCCCTGGAGTCCAGCGGGGGACAGGACACCCGCTCCCCTGAGGAATTGGACCTTCGCTCGGCTCTTGATCTCCACGAGCACGGCACGAGCACGGCACGAGGGGGACCCAACCGTCCCGGCCCACCAGGCGGCGTTGGCGGGATCCTGGGATAGGGAGGGCGACGGGGGAGACGCCTACCCGCCTGGGGGATCTCCCCGTGTGGTTCTGGATGGCCCCACGGTCCTCGGGATCCAGGTGAGGAATCCCCATCCCCCCGCCCCCCCGTCCGAGCCTGCCCATCCCCCTGACCATTCCCCGGAACCGCCTTGTCCTCCCGCCCGCCCCGCCCTCCGGGCTCCGGGATTGGCGGGAGAAGGCGCGCTCTTCTTCCCCACGCCGGGAAGCGCTCCGGTGCGGGCCGCCGCCCCCGCCACCCCCGAACTGGAGGAAGCCTTCCGCCGGACGGACTTTCGGGAGGCGGTGACCCGCAGGCATAGCGAGAGCTACGTCGAGGGGAGCCAACGACCGAGGGGGCTCCCTGCCGCCCCAACCCGAAGGGAGTAAGGGGGGGGCGGCCCTGGATCTTCGTTGGAGCCCTTCAGAAGACGATATTGGCCCGCGGCTCCAGCTTCGCGCCCCAGAGTCCGGAGTTGAAGTCCGTGAAGAAGATGTGTCCCTTGTAGGGCATCACGTTCATGACGAAGGGGGCGTTGGCCGTGAAGCCTTCGGGATCGTAGGGCTTGAAGACGGCGATCTCGCGGCCCTGCTCCGCCAGGTTGCCCAGGAGTTCTCCCGAGACGTCCACGATCCGCACGCCACCGTCGTAGTAGGCCTGATAGAGGATGTCGTTCTCCACGATGATGTCGTGGGTGCCGTAGTCCTCCAGGTGATAGCGCGCCACCTTTCGCGGTGCCATGGGATCGGTGAAGTCCACGATATGGGTGTAGCCACCCGAGGTCTGGGCGATCCCTCCCGGAGTCCCGAGGGTGGCTCGGTAGTCGGTTCCCTCCCACGTTCGACCCGCCCGGTTCATGAATTCGTCCCCGGCGAACAGATAGACCCGGCCGGTGGATTCCTGCACATAGGGGAAGATCTCGTGCCCCGAATTCAGGGGAACGGTGTTGATGAGCTTCGGCTCCTCGATGGTCCCGCCCCACCCCCCATTCCCCACATCCACAATGACGATTCCCACTCCGCCCTGGGCCGAGTAGGCGATTCCGTCGTGCACCCACAGGTCGTGGAGTCTCGCGTTGGGATGGCGGTACTCGCTGACATACCTGGGATTGTAGATGTCCGTCATATCGATGATGACGTACTTCTGTCCCCCAGATACGGCGAAGAGGTAGTCGTCGGTGGCGAATAGATTGTGCACGCCCCCGGTGAGTTCCTGGTTGAACTCAGCGGCGACGGTGGGGTGTGCGGGATTGGAAAGGTCCAGGATCACGACTCCGTTCACCCGATCCGAGGCTCCCTCCCGTGAAACCGCTCCGTACCGGGCCGAGGGGGAGACCGTCACGTCATTGATGGTCCGGGCATCCACCTGCACCGAGTCGGTGCGGAAGATGTTCGCCGGATCCGTGATGTCGAAGACCAGGGCCCAGCCGTCTCCTCCCCATGTTCCCACCAGCGCATAGTCACGGCCATCCGTCCCCTCCCAGGGCCAGAGGTCCGAGGTGGCGGTGCTGGTGATGGGGCCCCGGCCGGTGACGGTGAAGCGCTGCCACACGTCCCGGCCATTCACCTCCAGGACCTTCCGGGCCACCGTGTTCCCTGAGTGGGCCAGGAGGGTGTAGCGCCCCGGGTGGTTGGCGGCGAAGCGGCCCCAGTCCATGACCCCGGCCGCCCCGGGGGCCTCCAGGGTGTCATGGGGGATGTAGGAGTAGCTCCAGGTAATGGGAGCATCCAGGACCGGGCGACCCTCTCCATCCCGGGCCTCCGCCCGGAGGTGGATGACCTCCCCGGTGACCAGCGTTTCCTCGGGAATGGTGATCTGGATGGCGGTGACGGGATTCTCCTGGACGGTGTATCCCTGGGAGACCTCCACCCCCTCGAAGGTGGCGCTCACGCGGACTCGGCCGGGAGCATGGGCGCTCACGTTCCCGAATCGGTCCACGGTGGCTACGGCGGGATCCGAGGTGCTCCAATCCGGCACGGCTCCCGGGCGACGGGAATCGTCGTCATGGAAGGCTGCGACGGTATGGCCGAGGGTCACGCCGGTGTAGAGCCGCCCGGGATCGGCCTGGATCTCCAGGCGGGTCACGGCGGACCACCCCACCGAGACCGGGATCTCAAGGGTCAGGGGAGTGGTCCCCGGGCCCCCGGACCAGGTCGCCACCGCCAGGTGATCTCCGGCCAGGAAGGCCCGGATGATCCCGTCCTCGTAGAAGAGCGCTTGACGGGGCGCCGCCACCCGGATCTCCGCGTCGGGCACCGGGACCCCGGCTGCGTCGTAGCCGGTGACCCGCAGGGCCGCCTCCGTTCCCGCCGCCAGGGAGAGTTCAGCCGGTTCCGCCACGAGGCGGACCACCACCGGCTCCTGGGCGGAAGCCGGAGCGGGAAGGGCCAGGACGGGAAGGGCCAGGACGGAGAAGAGGGCCAGGGCGAATACGCCCCTGGTGCCCCTGGTGATGCCGAACGCGAGACGCCGTGCTATCATCATGCTGCGACCCTCCCTTTCCGTGCTGGACAGACCCACGACCACCAAGTGTCCCGGCCGCGGTCAGCCCATTCTGCAGGGCGCCCGCCAGGGGAGAATCGACCGATGATGCCGAACGGATTCCCCGCGCGCAAGCGAGCCCTTCGCCGGAAGGCCCTGCACGAGCGGGCCCTCCTCGCATTCTTCACCTGCTTCGCGCTGGCCCTCCCTCTCGTGATGGAGGCCCGGCCGCTGGCGGCTCAGGGCACTGGACCCGCCCCGGGCGAGCCGTCCCTGCTGGGGGAGACTCCCGACGCCCACTACTGGGTCTACGTCGGCGCCGAATCGGCCGACCTGGTTCACCGCATCCACCTGGGTCCCCAGGGAGCGCGGGTCGAGCATACCTTCCGGGTCGGGGAACTGGCTGCGGAGATGGAAGGCCCCCACGGGCTCGTCATCTCTCCCGACGGGCGGTACCTCCACCTCACCACCGGTCACGGCTTCCCCGACGGGAAGTACTGGAAGTACGAGCTGGGTCCGGATTCCCTGGTGGCGCCGGGTGTGGAGCTGGGGGTCTTCCCGGCCTCCATCGACGTGACCCCCGACGGCCTCTATACCTTCTCCGTCAACTTCAATCTCCACGGGGACATGGTGCCCTCCACGATTTCCGTGGTCTACACCCCCTCTCCCATGGAGGTAGGGCGGATCGTCACCTGCACCATGCCACATGGCAGCCGCTTCGACGCCCGGGGGGCTTTCCACTACTCCACCTGCATGATGGACGATCAACTCGTGGAGATTGATACCCGGAGCCTCCGGGTCTCCCGACGCTTCTCCCTCGCCCAGGGGAGGGAGGGGCCCCTCCCGGCCGACGCCATGGGGCACGGGGTCCAGGAGACGCACGGGGGCCTGGACCACGCTCCCGGACCTGGCGGCAGCGGGGAGCATGCGGGGCATGGAGCGCACATCGGCCACCATCCCCCGACGGTCATGGAGGGCCCCAGCGTGGAGAGACGTGCGGCAGGGCCGTCTCCCGACCCGGCAGAGGTGGGATACACCGGTCCTCGCCACCTGATGGCTCCGAGCAGCTGCTCGCCCACCTGGGTCCAGCCCTCCGCCGACGACCGGAGCCTATTCGTGACCTGCAACAAGGCCGACGAACTCCTGGAGGTGGACCGCAGCGACTGGACCCTCCTCCGCCGGATCGCCACCGGGCGTGGACCCTACAATGTCGAGGTGACACCCGACGGCGCCCTCCTCCTGGTCACGCTGAAGCAGGGGGGGCAGTTCCAGGTCCTGGACGCAGCCACCGGGGAGGTCCGGGCCACCTTCGACAACTCCACCACCGTTGCCCATGGCGTGGTGGTCTCTCCCGACAGCCGATACGCCTTCGTTTCCAGCGAAGGTGTTGGATCCGCGCCGGGCATGGTGGATATCTACGATCTGCAACGTCTGGACCGGGTGGCCGTCGTGCCCGTGGGTCAGCAGGCCGGCGGGATCGCCTTCTGGAAGATGGAGCCTCCGGTCGACGCCCCCTCCCCACGCTGAGGCCGCGAACTCCACGCCCCTCTCGCCGGACCTTCCGTCCGTCCCCGGGGCCTGCAATGAATCGGCATTGATGGACGGGATGGCGCAAAATGCCGTCCGCGCTGGCATCCTGCCCACTGCCCACCCCAGACCCCGTGGCCCCTTCTCCGGTGGGCCCGACTCTGCGGGCTCGCCCCTCTTTCAGTGTTGCCAGGGGGAACACGAGGGCGCATAGCGTCCCCGGGCCGGCAGGTCGTCCCTTGGCATGACGGTTGCCATTCGAGGGTGTGCAGACCCCGACCGGATTCCGGGGCCCAGCACGAGCAGGAGCAGTGGAGTCCCTGATCCGGGGGAAGCCTTTCTTCCACTCGCCAGAAGGCTGTTGAAGAAGTAGAGGGACCACCGAGAAGGGGTCTTGCGGTCCGGGTCGAGGCGGGTCGCTGAAAGCGATGCGGTAGCATCGGTGAAGCGGCCCAACGA